>CAYGEV010000019.1:7879-10684 GCA_964349035.1 uncultured Candidatus Saccharibacteria bacterium | reverse complement strand
ACCATTACCGTTACGACAAACGCCCCTGCAAACGCGACCTACAATTCTACATTCCCTGTAGCCGCTACGGCGAGCTCAGGGCTCACGGTTGCTATCACCACGACTGGTGGCTGCTCTATCAATGCTGGCACGGTCACGATGACGAGCGGTACGACCTCTTGTGTTGTGCACTACAATCAGGCAGGTAACGGCTCTTACAGCGCCGCTCCAGAGCTCACCGACACGGTAATTGCAGAGAAGGCAGACACGACGACAGTCGTCTCGTGTTCTGGTCCAGTTGAGTATGATTCAGATCCTCAGACTCCATGTTCGGCATCTGTCACGGGTACTGGGCTCTCCCTCTCTTCACTCGTTCCGACTTATACCAACAACGTAAACGCTGGGACCGCGACTGCAGAATATGAGTACGCAGGAGACGATAACTACAATGCAAGCTCTGATTCAGAAGAGTTTACTATCAGCGCGCGCGCGATTACCGTAACCGCAGATGATAAGTCTAAGATCTACGACACCTCTGACCCAGAATTGACCTACGATATTTCTGCAGATCTTTCTGGAGACGATGAGTTCACGGGCGCGCTTACTCGTGAGGAAGGGGAAGATGTTGGCGAATACGATATTCTTCAAGGCGACCTTTCTGCCGGATCAAACTATGACATCACCTATGAGAACGCGACGTTCGAGATTACTCCAGCAGACGCACCGATAACCATTGGGAACCTCGACCAGGACTACAATGGCTCGCCACGCTCGGTAACTGTTACAACAAATCCTACAGAGCTTGGCTACTCTATTACCTACACTGGAACGGGCGATACTACCTACGGCCCAAGTTCTGATGCCCCAACAAACGCCGGTACGTATGAAGTAACGGTAGAGATTGATGACGAAAACTACACCGGTTCTGACTCGGATACCCTCACGATTGACAAAGTCAATGCAGACATCGATGTAACCGGTTATGACGTTACGTACAATGATGAAGCGCACACGGCGACCGGTGGAGCGACTGGCGTGAACGACGAAGAACTAAGTGGTCTTGATCTCTCAGGCACCACCCACACAAACGCGGGTAGCTACGAAGATGAGTGGACCTTTACTGACACGACAGGTAACTACAATGATGCATCTGGTTCGGTAGAGAGCACTATCGCACAGGCAGATGCGACGGTTGTTGTCACAGGATACACAGTAACCTTCGACGGTGAGCCACATACCGCTACCGGCTCTGCAACAGGAGTGGGTGAAGATGGCACTCTCGATGGGCTTAACCTCTCTGGCACGACCCACACAGAGATTGGGGTATACGAAGATGAGTGGACCTTTGACGGCGGAACAAACTATCTTGACGAAGATGGTGTAGTTACCAACACTATTAGTAGCGAAGAACAAGAAGAACAGGAGGAAGGCACTACCTACACCTTCACCTACGCACCGGGTGCGAACGGCACACTCTCTGGTGATTTATCGCAGGTGGTAAATGAGGGTGCTGACGGTACTCACGTGAACGCAGTTGCGAATAGCGGTTTCTACTTCGACAACTGGAGCGATGGATCACGCTCGAACCCACGTATCGATGAGAACGCAGAGGCGAATGTTTCTGTAACAGCGAACTTCTTGCCTATCAATTCACAGCGAGGTGGCGGTGGTAGAGGTGGCGGTGGTTCAACAGGCGGAGGCCAGGTCCTCGGTGCTACGACAGATAACACTGACGACACTGTGTTCTGTAGCGCAAACCTCCTTATTACAAAGACACTCCGACGCGGTATGAACGATGCAGAGGTCGTGAAGCTACAGACATTCCTTAATGGGGAAGTCGGATCAACGTTACCAGCAACGAGCTTCTTCGGTCCTTTGACAGAAGCAGCAGTGAACACATTCCAGACAAAGTACGCGAGCGAGATTCTCGCGCCATGGGGCCTCACGCTCCCTACAGGGATTGTCGGCTCGTTTACGCAGTACAAGATTAATACACTCGTCTGCGCAAGTATTGGGGCTACGAACGATCTTACCGTTCCAACGGCTAACTAAGTAAGAGGCACAGATAACAGCCCCGCTGGACTTGTTCCAGCGGGGCTGTTGCCTTGACAAGCATATTGTGGTATGATGTATACATATGAGTCTTATGAGCTATCTGCGTCGTCACAGGAAGAACGATCCGAAGCCATTTGAGGTGGAAGGCGCTATCGGAGTCTTTGTTGTTCTTATTCTTGGCGCCTTTAGCCTCTCTCTGGCCGACCAGTACCTCCTGCGCTCAGGAAACTTTGCCGCAGTAATCTCCACCGTGCTTGTGGATCTCGCCAACGGCGATCGCGAGGCAAACGCACTTGGTGGTCTTGCTATCAACACCAAGCTCGTGAGTGCTGCGCAGGCGAAGGCGAACGATATGGCTACGAAGAGTTACTTCGCGCACACTTCTCCAGAAGGGAAGGATTCGTGGCATTGGTTTAAGGAGGCAGGATACGCGTTTCGGTATGCAGGAGAGAATCTTGCAGTCGACTTCTCCGACTCGGCAGACGTAGAACGCGCGTGGATGAACTCACCTTCACACCGTGCGAATATCCTGAATGGGCGCTTCACTGAGATCGGCATTGCCACCGCCCAGGGCGTGTATCAGGGGCGTACAACCACGTTCGTTGTGCAGATGTTTGGATCTCCTACGGCACCTAAGGCGACTTCTACACCGGTGCGTACAGAGTCTCTTCCAAGCGAACCGACCGTCCCAGCGTTTGCTACGACCGAGAACGTGGAGACACCGATCACTTCTCCAGCAACCGTCGCTGGTGCCGCGGCGAGCTCATCTCC
>CAYGEV010000019.1:0-7869 GCA_964349035.1 uncultured Candidatus Saccharibacteria bacterium | reverse complement strand
TCCTGACACAGAGCAAGTAGAGACACTCGTACTTGGTACCACCTCTCCTGCCGCAAGCTGGTGGCAACACCTTGTCGCGTCGCCGAAGACGACTCTCAGGTACGTTTTCTTTGCTGTTGCGGGCGCGATACTCCTCCTTCTCGCTTTTGTTACTGAGCTTGAATTCCACCATCGTCACCTACGCCATGCGGGAGCCGCGATACTCCTCCTCATACTCATGAGTATACTCTTCCTCGTTGCAGACTTCCTTTTCTTCCCACAGCCCGTTATTGCACTCGTCGTGGGTGCCTAGCTCTACACGCCGGTAATCATATCGTGCTCAATGTCAGCAAAGGTGCCACCCACCTTCTTGCCAGGATTGAAGATATTGCGTGGATCAAAGATTTTCTTCGTTTGCTCAAAGAGCGTGAGCATTTCTTTGCCGAATAGCATTCCCAAATAGGGGGTGCGGATAATGCCGTCATTGTGTTCTCCGGTCGTGGTGCCTCCCACGCTGAGCACAAGCTTGTACACTCTCGGCGAGAGGTCGAGGACGACTTGTCGATTCTCGGGCTTCGAGAGATCCATCAGCGGAATAATGTGGAAATTGCCGTCACCAATATGCCCCGCGATAGTATAGATAAAATGCTTGCTGTACTCGGCAAGGAGGCTGTCTAGCTGTGGCAAGAAGGTCGGGTACGTTGCGGGAGGGACGACGAAGTCGTCGATAAATGGCGAAGCGTAGAGTCCGCGCACGCTCTTGCGCAGGAGCGCAAAGCTTTCTCGGCGGACAATCCAATACTTCTCTGACGATCTCTCGTCCTTCTCTATTTTTGTTTGGAGTTTCAAGTCGACGAGCGCCTCCTCTGCTTTGTGTGCCCTCGTTTGCGCTTCTTCGATAGTGTCCTCAGCAAATTCTGCCATGAGAAGTAGCTTGGGCACGCCACCAAAGAGGACGGTGAACGCTTCGGGGATAAAACTGAAGCCCAGGCGTATCGCACGAAAGAGCCCCATCTGTGAAAGAATCTGGGGGATAAACTTCACGGCGAGGGTGAAGGTGTGGCTGTCGTATGACTCAAATGATTCCGGCTTCTGCTTCAGTACGCGCTCGACGATTGTGGGGAGCTTGGCAAGGTCGTGGACGAAGATGACAAGCATCGCGCGACGGCTCTTGGGGCGCACGAGACCGAGCTTCGCCTTCGTCCAGAGAGCGAGCGTGCCTTGCGAACCGCAAATAAGCTTGGCGAGGTTGAAAGTGCCGGTCGCCTTGTCGCGTACGCTCCAGAGCGCGTAGCCCGCAGAGTTTTTCGTTACGCGAGGACGGTGCTCCTCAATAAGGGATTCGTTGTTCGTAATGAGCTCGTCCATTTCGCGGTAGATATCACCCTCAAAGGTAGGGAGCTTCTTCTTCTCGGCGAGCTCTGTGGGCGTGAGCGGACCAAAGGTGGTGTGTGTTCCGTCGGAGAGGACGACCTCGAGCTCCTCGACATATTTCTCGGTCTTGCCGTACTTGAGAGTGCGCTCGCCACCGGAGTTGTTGGCGACGATACCGCCCATACCAGCGATACTGCGGGAGGCGGGGTAGGAGGGGAGGATCGCACCCTTCTTTAGAGTTTCCTTTTCAAAATCGCGATAAAAGGCGCCCGGCTCGGTAACCGCCGAAGTCTCCGTAACCTCGCTCACCGTGTGCATATGTTTAGTAAAGGAGACTACAATACTGGTAGTGAGCGGTCCGCCCGACATGTCGGTACCCGCCGCGCGCGCGGTGAGTGATACGTCAACACCAGCTAGGCGCAATCTAGCAACCTCACGCACCAGAGAGCTTACATCTTTTGTATCTCTTGGATACACCACCAGTTCAGGCATCCGCACGAAGAGAGAGGTATCTCGGCTCGCCTTTTTGAGCGTTTCCGCATCATCTATGACCTCGCCCCTCATCACCCCCTGTATTGCCCCCTTCAGTTCTTCGGTAGTCATTAAGTACAGTATACTACCCTATATATGCTTAAAAAAGTCCTAATAGCAGTAGTTCTGCTTGTCGTATTCTCTGTGGTGATATTCATTTTTTCCACTCTATATATTTACAGAGACGAGGATTACAAAACTGCCATATACACCATTGATGGTAATACAATACAGCTTGGTGTAGAAACGAAATACTTCGGGAATGAGGTGAGGGCAGACTTGAATAATGACGGCAGGGAGGATGTTGTGTTTCTCATTACCCACCAGCCGGGCGGGAGTGGCACATTCTTTTATGTAGTTGCGGCGCTCAACACGGAGCGCGGATATGTGGGTTCTGCGGGAGTGTTGCTTGGCGACCGCATCGCGCCACAAACCACAGAGGTCAGACCAAACAATATTATTCTTGTGAACTATGCTGATCGCGCGCCGGGCGAGCCGTTTACGGCTCGCCCGTCTGTGGGCAAGAGTATCTGGCTCAAGCTCGACCCCGAGACGATGCAGTTTGGCGAGGTGGCACAAAACTTTGAGGGTGAGTCAGATAAATCTGTATCTGGGTTTGGCGGAGAAGTATCGGCATACAATGTTCGGATTTTTCCAACAGAGCTTCTTGAGGATAGTCGCTGTCCGGCGGATGTACAGTGTGTGTGGGCTGGGAGGTTAAGCGTCAGCGCACGCCTCGTGAGCGGGCTTGGTGAATCTCCACGCCAGGAGTTTGTCCTCGGTGAGCCAGTGACCACCGAAGCAGAGGTGATAACGCTCGTTGAGGTGTTGCCAGCCCCGAAGGCGGGAGTATCGATTGCGCCGAGCGAATACAGGTTCAGATTTGACATACAGAAACGGTAGGATTTTCTCTTGTTGACTACCGCGCTTAGCGGGGCGATACTATGCGCATCCATCAGGGGATGGAATCGGAGGCTTAGGGGGCTATATGACCGTGCACACGTGTGATAATCAGGAAATAAATTTAAGCCGCAAAGATTTGGTCCTGTGCGTTAGCGAGGAAAAGATTTGGCCAGGATGCTCTTTATTTGGGAAGAAGGTACCCCTTTTCCCGGGAGAACATTTGTCGCCAGGCGACATTGCGGTGTTTGAGGTTGATGGGCTAAGGAACCTGTTCATTCTCGTTGTGTGTGGGGTGTCTGAACGACAAGAGGCGGAGATAATAATCGAACTGGCACTCGACACGCTTGAGCGAGATCCAGATTCTCCAGAAAGCTGTATCTTGCTCGGACAGAACGTGGTCGGGGAGCAGGTGAGTCCTTTGTGGAGTAAGATTATTGATTCATTCGAGTCAAGCAGGATCTCGTTCTATGTAGAAGATGGGTACAGACTTCCACAAGACGAGCAACCACTTACACTCCTCAGATATCATAAACAACATCGGACTGTCTCCACTTGTGTCGTTGTTTAGACACATCATATCGTTTAATCAGCAAACTGTCGGCCTGGAGGACCGACAGTTTTTATTTTCTGGTAGAGTAGGGTATGACCCAAGGCGAGGCACTCACCATTTTGAAAACAGGGGCCAACGTGTATCTCACCGGCGAGCCGGGGAGCGGGAAGACGTATACGATAAACGAGTTTGTTGCGTGGCTTAGATCCTGTGGTATCGAGCCGTCTATCACCGCCGCGACCGGTATCGCCGCAACACATGTTGGGGGGATGACACTCCACTCTTGGAGCGGTATCGGGATTGCGGAATCGCTCTCGAAGGCTGATGTTGATCGTATTGCGACGAAGGAGCATATTGCGAAGCGGATCCTTAAAGCGAAGGTGTTGATTATCGAAGAGATCTCGATGCTCTCGGCGACGACCTTTGAGATGGCAGATGCCGTCTGTAGAGAGGTACGGCGCGTAGACGCGCCGTTTGGCGGGCTTGTGGTGGTGCTCGTGGGCGACTTCTTCCAGCTCCCGCCCGTCTCGCGTAACCGCGAGACGGCATTCTGCTACACGTCGAAGGTCTGGCGCAATCTAAACCTGCTCTCCTGCTACCTCACCGAGCAGTACCGCCAAGACGATTCGAGCTTTTTGTCGGTACTCTCGGCGATACGCTCGGGAAATGTAGAAGAGATGCACTACGAGGAGCTGATGGTACGAAACACAGCTCCAGAAAAGATTCCAGCGGACGCACCAAAACTTTTTTCGCACAATGCCGACGTAGATCATATCAACAAAGGGGAGCTCGCGAAGCTCTCGGGTAAGGTGGTCAAATTTAACATGACGTCCCACGGTAAGGACAGCTTGGTAGACGGTCTTATCCGCGGGTGTCTCTCGCCAGAGGTGCTTGAGCTCAAGGAGGGTGCGGCAGTGATGTTCACCAAGAACTCTCCGCAAGGAAAGTTTGTCAATGGCACGCTTGGTGTGGTGAAGGGTTTCGACAGTAGCGGAATGCCGATCGTTCGAACAAATGATAACCGTACGGTGACTGTCGAGCCGATGGAGTGGCAACTCGAGGAACAGGGAAAGGTAAAGGCGAGCATTTCTCAAATTCCGCTTCGCCTCGCCTATGCAATGACGGTGCATAAGAGTCAGGGGATGAGTATGGACGTCGCGGTGATGGATCTATCGAAAGCGTTTGAGTATGGCCAAGGGTATGTGGCGCTCTCGCGCGTACGCAGGCTCTCTGGGGTGTACCTTACTGGACTCAACACGCGCGCGCTCGAAGTACATCCGGAAATACTTGAGAAAGACAAGGAGTTCCGCGCCGCCTCTGAGGCGGCGCGTGAGGCATTTGGAGATATGCCAGAGAAGGAGCGCATTGATATGCAGAAGAAATTTGTGAAGGCGATGGGCGGAGCATTAGTGGAAGAAGGTAGTAGGCAGAAGGCAGTACGCGGTGGAAAGAAACAGCCAATTCAGGGACGTCTTGCCCAGACGCTTCAGGCCGTCCGTGACGCGAAGACCCTCAAAGAAGCGGCAAAAGCTCGCTCGCTTACGCCGAGCACCATCGTCAGACATTTGGAGGATTTAAGAGAGGCGGGAATGCTCACGCGCCAAGACTTCGCGCACCTCATACCAGTAGACGTATGCGACGAAATCCACGAGGCGCTCGCCACGATGTCGGGCGATAAACTATCTCCCATTTTCCATGCTCTCCGTGGTCGCCACTCGTTTGAAGTCATCCGCCTCGTCCGCCTGATGCGTGGCTAAAGAAATGAGCAAGGACTACCCTTGCTACTTTTTGCGGACGATGCAGAGAGGGGTTTGCTCGTTGGATTGGCCGAGCGGGTTGTCGTGAAAAATGGCTTTGGAGAGAGCGTCGCTCGGCGCACCAGCGGACTTGCCGAGAATATTTGCGCCCAAATCATTTGCATCGATGATTACTACCTCGTGCCCGATTTTTTCTGCGAGTTCTTGCGCGATCTTGTTTGGATTTTTGGGACCGAGCTTCGCATACCGCTCGCCAGAGGCAAGGGGGATGGTGTAGTCGCACGGGCCGTCTATGGCGTTGATATTGTTGCCGACGACACGGTAGAAGACACCGCGAATGCCGAAGGGTTTGGTAAGCGCTGCCGCTGCGGCCGCGAAAAGCATTCTCAGTGCGCCCGCCTCGCGTATCGCGAGCTCCATAGTCCACGGACTCCCGAGGCCTATGCCGTACGGCGATTTATGTACAAATCGTACCAAGAATTTCGCGAGGCGAGACGGGATGATCTCTTGAATGGCATACGCGCGTCCCTGCGAGATTGCGACTACGCGCTCGCTGATAAACAAAATGTCTCCATCTTGTAAATGTGGCAGGGCATACTTCCTCACCACTTCAGTAATGTCGTCTCCAGCACTCACAATATGTGTCTTAATAGGGAGGCGGGCGTAGGTGCCTCCTTGTGTTTGAATATCTACTTGTTTCCCAACGTTCGGAGCAAGTTCCATACGAGATATGATACTCTGTCGGTATGAAAAGCACCACGGCGATGTATCTTCGTTCGGTTATCTTCGGCATCAATGACAGCCTAGTTTCCACCGTCGGCTTCCTCGCGGGTATAAGCGTAGCTGGAGTCCCTCGGACAACCGTTATCCTCACGGGCATTGTGTACGCGCTTGTTGAGGCGTTTTCTATGGCAACGGGCAACTATCTTTCTGAAGAGGCATCGCAAGAATATATTGAAAAAGCGAACGTACAGAGCGCTCCCTCAATCATTTCTGGTGTGGTGATGTTTTTCTCTTCGTTTCTCGCGGCGCTTATTCCGCTTACGCCATATCTGTTTATTGCGAGCGAGACGGCACTTTTCGCTTCAGCCGGAATCTCTATCCTCGGCCTCTTTGTTCTTGGAGGACTGACCGCGCACTTCTCGAAATTGCCAGTCTTTTGGAGGAGTGTGCGAATGGCGGTGGTCGGCGGGCTCTCTATCGGGCTCGGTATTCTCGTTGGATCATTCTTCCCTAAGATTTAAATTATGATACTTGATACCAAATTATTCTTCGCACTCAACAGTCTTGCAGGAACATCAGAGTTTCTTGACGGAGTAATTATCTTTTTTGCAGACCATCTCTCGTATCTTCTCGCCCTCCTTTTCTTATGGATCGTGCTCTCTTCTAGAAGACAGTTCCGTGAAAAGGTTATTCTTCTCTGCGTCGGCTTCGGTTCGGCACTTATAGCGCGTTTCGCCATTGTCGAGTTCATTCGACTCTTCATACATCGTCCGCGCCCATTCGACGCACTCGAGGTTACGCAGTTACTTACGAGTGACAACTGGTCGTTCCCTTCAGGACACGCATCTTTCTTCTTTGCTCTATCAACCGCACTATATCTATACGATAAGAAGTGGGGGATTGGGTTCTTTATTGCGACTCTCTTCATAACGCTTAGTCGAGTTATTGCTGGGATACACTACCCACTAGACATCCTTGGTGGGGCATTTGTCGGAATAATGAGCGCGTTAGCCGTTTTCTACCTATTGCGCGTAAGAAGAATCCAGTAGAGAGATGGTTTGTGCCTATTGACAAAAGATTGTCAACGTGCTAATATAGTAAATAACGAGGTAGTTACTAGCTATCTTGCCTATTACATTATGACATCAACCCTTGGAGCCCTTATGGGCCTTTTGCTTATATCAGGCGGGTCGCCAGTGGCGTTTGCCGATACCTATAAGCCGTTGGTCTATTACCCATCTCCGCGCAAGAGCGCTTTTGCGCAGGTGCCTGGCTACACCGTTACACTTACGGCGTATAACGCGGTGCCGGAACAGACGGATAGTGATCCAGACATTACGGCGTCTGGAGCCTTCTCAAACCCGGAGATTATCGCAGCGCGCTCACGTGATCTTGCGGAAGCACTGCCTTTTGGAACCATCATCGAGATTGATGGCTCACAGGCTCTCAAGAAGAATTGTGGATACGATATTGTTGCGCCTATTGTTGGATATCGTGTTATCGCGGACACTATGCACCAGCGGTTTACCGACCGTATTGACGTACTATTCAGTATCGCTGATAACTACACCCTTCCTGACGGTAAGGTGAAGAACGCCGGTCTTATTCTCGGTATATGTGATGGAATCACGATTAGGGTGGTGGGTAAGATCTCGCGCGCAGAGATGAAGAATCTTCCAGCAACACAGAGAGAGCTTGCTAACCTTGTGCACGGCATATCCGAAACAGATCTTGCCGTTAAATAAAGAAAAACGCCCCGTCGAAAGACGGGGCGGTTTTTCTTTAGATCGTTAGATCTTGTTGACGTTAAGGGCGTTTGGACCCTTTGGGCTCTCACCGATTTCGAAAGAAACCTTGTCTCCCTCCATGAGCTGGTCGAACGAAATGTTCTGGAGCTCGTTTGAGTGGAAGAAAAGATCCTTCGAACCTGCTGCTGCGCCGTCAATCTTGATAAAGCCGAAGCCTTTCTCATTCTTTTTGATGACTGTACCGTTTTGCATACGAGATATGTTTGATATTGGATTGTCTAATGTATCAAATCAGGTAGCCGAA
>CAYGEV010000018.1:0-10853 GCA_964349035.1 uncultured Candidatus Saccharibacteria bacterium | reverse complement strand
GGGTCGATGACGATAACGTCGGTGCCAAACATGAGCGAGCGAAGAATCTCAAGCTTGGTCGAATAGCTCTTGCCTGATCCAGACTTCGCGAACACTACAGAGTTATAGTTCTCAAGCGAGAATCGGTCAAAGAGAATAAGAGAAGAGTTGTGTCGATTGATTCCGTAGAGGATTCCGCGATCGCTCGTAAGGTCAAACGAGATGAACGGGAACAGTGAAGAGAGGGGCGAGGAATTCATTCTTGAGTTCACCAAGAGCTCGTCGGTACCAAGTGGTAGGCATGAACGGAATCCTTGTTCCTGTTGAAATAGAGCTGGCTTCGTATAGACGAGGCGCGAGTCAAGGATGCCACGCACCTCCCCTTCCGTTTTGTCTATTTCCTCTTTTGAGTCACCATAGAGAGAGAGATAGAGCCCGACGCTGAAGAGCTTTTCTTGCGCTTGTTGCAGGTTGTCTCTAAGGCTCTCAATATCTTGGTATGCAGTGTCAAGGAGTGGATCGCGCACAAGCCCTTTCGCCTCACGCTCATTTATCTGGCTCTGCACCTCCGCCACTTTCTTCTGGAATCCGCGGAGCGCCTCTGCGGTGTCGATAGGGTGGATAAATATCGAAGCATCGAGCACCTTATCAAGATTGATGATAGGAGAGAACCACCCGTCAGAGAGGAAGCGTGGATATGAAATGGTGTAGAACGCGCGGACGAATTTCTCCCCAAGCTCAATCTCGCGCGAGCCGACCTTGAGCGCCGCTGGAGCTATTGTGTCTACTAGACTAAGCGCGCCTTGCGCGTAAATATCTTTAGGAAGGATCGGCGTTATCGCCGGGGCATCTTCTTTTTTCTTTCTGCCGAGGAGGTCGAGGAGTGCCATATTAGTTGTCGAGACGAATCGGATTCTCGAGCTCGCCTGGATTAAATGAGCGATACAGAAGCTCGATCATCTCTTCTGTGCCAAGCGGTATTGCTCGCACCCCCGTTCCAGCGAGACCATTAGATATAAGACCAAGGCGCTGTTGTATCTGAGCCCGGTCTTCTTCAAACGAGGTTTCTGCGGCCGCGCTTTTTTTCATCGCGCTCCCTGGATGCAAGAAACTAACTGCCTCCTTCGCTGAAATTCTAGAAGAGTACGGAACAACAATATAGAAGGATTTTGTCATGATATTTGACTGGTCGGCAAACGAGCGTACGAACTCAATATATTCGCGGAGCTGAATCTTCATAAGCTCATTTTTCTGGTCTGGCTCTTTTTCCTTCAAAATGGCGAGGTAGGGACGCAGGTCCATCTTGCGCGAGTTCACGACGATCTGAATCGAGAAATCAAGCGTGTTTAGAAAATTTTGAAATCCGAGCATCACTGCGCGTTGTTCGTCAGCAGACTTGAGCCCGAAGTTAATAGATGAGCAGATAAGCGCAGCGCGGTACCCACCGTCTTTGAGCACGACAATACCATTCCGTATCTCTTTTACAGGTACAAATTGTTGTGTTGCGCGTGCGGGAGCAGATGCCATAAGGTCTAGCGGTCAGATTTCTGCGGAGTGTCGAGCGACCACGCGAGCTCAGACAGCTTCCCGCGAGTAAGACGAGCGGACGCCCTTCCTACTGGAGCAGAAGAGGCTTGTGGTTTGATGTTGGAGCGTGCCTTCTCACTCATCTCCTCGCGCTTCCAGAGGAAAAGTTTGCCTCGCGTGTAGTAGGTAAAGCCGGCCTCGAGGAGCTCAATAAACGGCTTACCGTTTACCTTATAGAAAGCAAGAGCTCCTACGAGCCCAATGACAGGAATCGAAAGGAGAATCGCCGTTACTTTTCCGAAATAGACGAAAAACACAACACAAAGACCAATCCCTCCAGCTACATAAATAAACTGTTTGAGCGTGAGTGGCCCAACAATCTTATCTTCAACCTCAATAAATTGTGGAACTTGGTACTCCATCACTCTTAGTATAGCAGGGTCTTATCCAATGCCGGTGATCCATGTGAAGAGAGTGGTTACGAGCTTGAAAAAAGGCCCTGCAAAGAGATAAGAAAAGAAAAAGAGGAAGAGAATGAGCGAAAGAATACCTGCCCTCGACACGCGCTCTTCTATACGCGCAAGTGTAGCCCCAAGACTCCACGGGAGCGCACCACGAAGTGCCGTGAACCCGTCAAGTGGAGGGAACGGGATGAGGTTGAAAAGACCGAGGAACAGGTTTACAAAAGCAATAGTGCCAGCGAGCGAGAGCGCCGCCTCATCAAGCCCAGCTCCAGCGCCAAAGCGCACGATAAGCCCAAAGAGTATCGCGAGGAGAATGTTCGTGGCGCTCCCTGCTATCGCGACAAACGCCTCACCCCAGCGCTGGTTGCGCAGATTAAATGGGTTGTACGGCACTGGTTTCGCCCAACCAAATAAGATTGGTGAGTGGGTAAAGATAAGAAGCGCTGGGAGGATGATAGAGCCCATAAGGTCTATATGCGGAGCGGGGTTGAGCGTGAGTCGCCCAGCAAGGCGCGCAGTCGGATCTCCGAGACTGTCTGCAGCATAGCCGTGTGCCACCTCATGAAGGATGATGGAGAAAATAAGAATGACAAGAGAGAGGATCAAGAGCATAGATTTGCCTAGTAGAAACTATATGGTAGCATGGGGTAACTATGGCACGAAGCTGTGATATCACTGGTAAGAGCACCCAGATCGGTGGGCGCTACTCTAACCGTACCCGCGCAACGCAATTTAACCCGACCGGCAAGGTTCGTCGTAAGGCAAACCTCCAGAAGCGTCGTATCTATGTATCTGAACTCGGCAAGACCGTAGTCACGACCGTTTCGATGAAGGGACTGAAGACTATCAAGAAGAACGGCGCTTTTGCTTCGCTCAAGAAGGCAGGCGTTATTTAAGAGGTAGAGGGGCTCCGTCGACTAGGAGAGTGTCGCCAGGGGGCATATAGATGATGCGCAGATCGGCGCTCGTGGCTGCCACGAGCGCGTTTTCCCATGTGTAGGTGCCTTTAGTTTGTGGGCGCGCAAGCGCCTGCACTTTGTATCGGTTCAGAACATCAGGAGCACCTCCTGCGTCTTTACTTGCCGTACTTCGCAGTACGAGCAGATCAATCTCTCGTTCCCACGGCGCGAGCCTCGTTCCGAGCTCACGCAATATCGACGCATCGCTTCCCGCGCCTATCAAAATAATTTTTCTATCTGCTGTTCTCACGAGCCTCGCGCTCCCCTTCCCCACAACAAATGTCTCAGTACTCACTTCTCTCGGCGCAAACGCCGAATAATACAAACCCACATTTGCAATAAGCAGTACGAAAAATATCAGCGCATATACTCGTGTCGAGACAACCATACGAAAAGTATACAAACAAAGAAGCTCGGCGTGGAAGCGTTGCTTCTTTGCCGAGCTTGGTATTTGTTTACGGTCGTGGGAACGTTTTCCCGCCCATCACGATTCTGCCTTCCGAACGATGTCCACACTGCTTGTTCCGGCAGACCGTCCGTTCGCGGAGGTAGAAAACACCACCGTCGACGAAAGTCTCCGGCAGGTACTCGCTTTCGCTGCTAGTGTTCAACGACTGGCATTTCTCGCAGCGGCCGTTTGACCAGGCGCTGAAAGCTATCCAGCCGATTATGGCCAACAAGCAAAGCCCTGCAATAGTCTGAGTTTCCACGTCTTTCCTCCTGCCCCGAAGGGACTTTAAGTTGAGTGTGCAAGGGTCCGAAATGACCTTACATACAGGATAGCATACTACAACACATTTGTCAATAGGCCCTATAGAGATGCTAGAATCGCCTTATATGAACTACACACCAAAGACCTTTAACCTCCCTGTTCTAACGGGACTCTCTGAAAAGCAGATAAAAGTGCATCTCGCGCTCTACGAGGGATATGTGAAGCATTGGAACCTTATGGCGGAAACGCTGAAGACGTATGCGAGCTACGGCGATAAAGCAACCGAGGGTGATAAGTATGCGATTGCAGAACTGCGTCGCCGCGTCGCGTTTGAGTTCGATGGTATGCGCCTCCACGAGTACTACTTCGAGCAGTTTGAAGGTGGTGCAGCGGCGCTTCCTACGAGTGGCGCTTTTGCAGATGCGATTACGGCAAAGTATGGCGCACAAGGTCTTGAAGGTCATATCCGTGAAGTCGCAGGAACGCGCGGCATCGGATGGGTAGTCGTTTACTACGACGTAGCGCATGGCAATATCATCACAACGTTCGTCGCTGATCACGAGCTCGGACAGCTTACCGGCCTCCCTGTTCTTCTCGCGCTCGATCTTTGGGAGCACGCATATATGGTGGACTACGTTCCTGCAGAAAAGAAAAACTATATTGACGCGTTCTTCGCGAATTTGAATTGGTCTGTTGTCGAAAAGCGTTTTGAAGACGCGAAGTAAATAAGTGCACCGTAGGCGACAAGAACGAGCCAGAATGGGAATGGCGGAAGGGAGACTGTGGCGAGTGGGAGGCGTGCTCCTGTCTCTGCAACGGCGATAAGAAATGCCGAGAAAAGATAGGCAGGGAGCGCGATGACACTCGCGACGAAAGGAATCGCACTGAAGACGATGCCCGCAAGCCCAGCGATGGCGGAGAACGCCATTGCGAATGGGATGACGGGCGCGACGAGGATATTTGCGGGGAATGACACAAAGGAGAGGTTCCCTATTAGATAGAGCAAGATTGGCAACACGGCGATTTGTGCCGAGAGGGTCGTGGCGAGAATGTCTTTGAAAAACGAAGATTTTATTTTTATGAACGATTCAATAATTGGCGCGAGCCAGATAAGTCCCGCGGTAGCGGCTACCGAGAGCGCGAAGCCAGGGTCGTACACGAGATAAAGAGGATTCCAGAGAATCATCGCAAGGACGGTGACCAGGAGTGCGCGCCCCGCTACGTAGGTGCGGCCTGTGGCACGGGCGTAGACAGCGATAAGCGCCATAACCCCCGCACGCACTGCGGTGGTCCCCGCACCTGCAATACCTACGAATATCGCGATAGCCACTGCCCCCGCCGCAAAGACAAATCGTTTGCGGAGCGGCGTTTTGCTAAAAAGCAGGATTATCCATTCCGCGACTATCATAACGTTGTACCCCGAGAGCACAATGATGTGGATGATGCCCGTGCGGGCGAATGCGTCTTTGAGCTCGGTACCAAGCCCCGACTTCCCTCCGATGAGTATTCCGCCAGAGAGTGAGGCGTATGGCTCGGGGAGTGCATTTGTAATACCGGAGAGAAACCAGTGTTTTATCTTGGCGAGATTTGCTTGAAGTGAATACCAAGGCGCGTCGCGGACGACGCGCGCCGTAGCAAACGACATCATAAACCGCACCCCGCTTTTCTCGAGGTATTTGTCGTAGCGAAAGATGCGTCCTGTGTCGCCCTCAAACGGTTCGGGGAGTGAGAGCGTACCGGAGATGGTAACCGTTTCGCCGACGTGGAGTTTGGTACTGCGCGGGATGACGGCGAGGATTCTGGCTGTCTCGCCGTCTTTTGAAACTTTGATGGGTACCCGCTGATTCGCATCGCGCACATCGGGGTCTTCGGCGACGACTCCTGTGTAAGAGACTTTCTTTTTGAGATCAGCGACAAATGTTTGCGGAAGTGGAGTTTCAGAGAAGTGGGCGCGCGTGCCGCCGAGCGCGACGCATAAACAAAACACCGCGCCAAGGGTGTAACCAAGGCGCGGTTTCATTATCGCAAAACCGGTAAACAACCCCATGAGTAAAAGGGTAAAAACAACTGGCCACCAACTTGTGAAAAATAATGACCTAAAAAATATCCCACTCGCAAATCCTGAAACGATGGTGACGAGATAACTCATAGAATTATCCTAACAAGTGGGTGTGCGTTTTTAGTTTGCGCCGCGATCCATCGCATCGTTGGCGAGCGCGTCGGCATCAGTATTTTCTTCGCGGTAGATGTGTGCGAAAGAAACTTTGCCAAACATATCAGCGAGCGCGCACAGGCGCGCGTGCTGAGGCTTCATATTCGGGTGCTTCACTTTCCACTCCCCCATCATCTGTTTCACCACCAGCATACTGTCCATCTTTACCATAATTTCTGTTTCTTTACGCTTCGTTTGCGGAACAAGCTTCTCAAGTATTTCAAATGCGCCGATCACTGCCTCATACTCTGCAAAGTTATTGGTCTGATGCCCAAGAAATTCTGAAACGGTCCCCACTGTCTTTCCTGCTTTATTTCGCACCACCGCACCCGCGCCCGCGGGCCCCGGGTTTCCCCGCGCTCCCCCGTCGGCAAAAATCGTAAATCGCATAGGGATACTATAGCGTGAAATCGTGTGGGCTCGCACCTCACGCAAGAGACACCGTGTTTTGTGAGTGTTTTCCCGCAAAGAGAGGGGTATACTGTGTCTATGACTGACTGCATATTCTGCAAAATAGTTTCGGGAGAGATTCCGTCGTACAAGGTGTACGAAGATGAAACGTATCTTGCCTTTATCGACATCCACCCGCAAACCCCAGGGCACGTGCAGGTGATCCCCAAGGCGCATTATCGCTGGGTGTGGGGCGTGCCGAATGTAGGCGAATATTTTGAACTCGTGAAAAAGATTGCGCTCGCACAGAGGAAAGCGTTTGGTACCGACTTCGTACTTTCAAAAATAGTTGGAGATGAAGTACCGCACGCACACATCTGGGTCTTTCCCAGCAACGAAGCAAGTGGCGACAAAAACGATTTCGCGGGCAATGCCGAGAAACTCCGCGCGGCGCTAGAGAAATAAAAAACCGCCGAAGTTTCCTCCGGCGATTCTCTTTTTCACTCAACTAGAAATTATATTTCAAAGCGAGCGAAGTGTTTACTGCACGTCCAAACCGTTCGGACTCGAGACCTACTTCGAATTTCGAAGAGCCGAACGCGAACCAAAGTTGCGATTGAGCAAAATTCGGTCCGTGGTCTAGAATGTTGGCGAACCCAGAGAGGTACACGCTAACATTCTCCGAGAGTGTGAGTTTTTTAGACTGCCACACAATCGTGGTCTGTTCCGCCGTTGCTCCCCAAGATTTCGCAAAATAGCTAACTTGGAAGAAGCTGAACGGAAGGACAGGACTCACAAAGTCGCTCAGATTCACACCTGCACCGACTTTTTGGATGTCACCGAACTCGCTCTGGGTCACTTCTCCAGCCAGAAAGAAACGTTTCGAGACAGAGTAATACAAAGAGTGTTCGGTGAAATACTGTGTGGGACCGTTCTCAAACTTGTCGTAGAATCCATAACCAGAGAATTTTTCTCTAGACCAAAAATAGTCCACGGTCCCCGTTTTCCCGAAGTCACCCTCCCCCTGCAGGAACTGGAAGCTCCCACCACCATCTGCTTGCGAAGACAGCGAGTAGAGAGACACAACTACAAACACGACGCTGAAAAGTACTTTTTTCATTTACACACCTCCGTGCATAGATTAATTACTTTTTATATGATAGCAGTAGTTTGACAGAAAGTCAAGCCCCCGTAATGCGCGCACTATTTACTACCGAATAATAATGCCCGCTACAATTACGTAGCGGGACATTTTCCCCATGGGACTATTTAGAACGATGTAATTATAGATAGACCGTAGGCAAATGAGCCGTGTCGGCCATCATTCATGGTTGTAATCGGGGCGTAGTACTTCCCGATTATTCCAACGGATACACTATCGCTCAACTTTCGTCGCAGAGATACTTGCACATCACCCAGCCACCCCCGATCGTTGTCGAAGGCCCCCGTATCGTGGAAGACTTCGGCAGATAAAGAGAGGAGAACATTCTCCCCAATTCCGGAATTGAACTGTGTCCCGAAACGGGTCTGGAGTCCTTCTTTCGGCGCGGATCCATGGGTCGGCATGTAGTATTCAACTTTTACATACGGGGTTATCTGCTCGTTCAAACTGAACGAGAACTTCCCCGATGTAAAGAACACATCGGCAAAACCCAAACCTGGGTCCGCGATGATATACACGCCACCTGAAACGTCATATTGCACGTTTCCGATGTTGCCGTATCGGCCGAGGATTAAATCCACTTCGTCACCGAAGTCTTCCATCCAGTGGCCGGAGCTTCGTGAAGCCCACACATCCCCATAGAATCCGTTGCCGAGTTCCATGAAGAGATCACACTGAGGAACAGGGTTGTCGTAGAAGACTCCCCCGTTTGATCCTAAGTATTCACTTACCGCTGTGCAGGCTAGTGTTTTCGTCTGGGCATTTACTCCAAACGATCCGAACAGAATGGCGCTGAACAGTGAAGCGAATACTAAACATTTCAATTTCATCTCGACGTCTCCGTGATTGTTGGTGAAAGGAACGTGCATTTAGCACTATTTATATGATAGCATACTAGAGGGTTTTTGTCAATCACGCGTAATGGTTCAATAGTTTGAAATCATCAAAAACTTAGTACATACGGCCTGATACGGAAATTACCGAAGTCTGACTTCAGTAATTTCTATTAGGAAAGTGCTTCAATGCCAGGCAGGGTGCCTTTGGCGAGGAACTCAAGCATCGCTCCTCCTCCGGTAGAGACAAATGAGAATTGTGGTAGAAGCCCGAGGTCTTCAATCGCCGCAACGGTATCTCCCCCTCCAACAACTGAGTATGCGCTAGAACGCGCGACAGCAGTCGCGCAAGCATGAGTCCCGTCTACAAAACCATTTTCATAATTCCCTAGTGGGCCGTTCCACAAAATTGTTTCTGCCTTTTGTGCGAGTGTCGCAAGTCGCTCGCGCGAAGCAGGGCCAATATCAAGAATGTTCTCATCTGTGCGAACGTCATTTATAGCGATACGAGAAGCGCCACTCGCAACAGCAACAACATCTTCGGGCAAAAGAAGCCTAGGATTTTTAAGAATGTGGTCAATACTCGCACTGTCTGCTCCAGAGACAAGCGACTTCCCTACCGACTCCCCACGCGCCTTGAGGAAATCATTTGCGAGAGCTCCGCCTACCCAGACCGTGTCGTAGTGTGCAAGAAGCTTCTCAAGAAGAACTTTTTTCGTGGCAAATTTTGCTCCACCAATAATGGCCAGAGACGGCTTGCGCGGACTTAGTGCCCGCGCGAGCTCTGTAACTTCCCTTTCGAGCGTGAGGCCTGCATACGAAGGAAGGAAGCGCGGAACGCCAATAATTGAAGAGTGCTCTCGATGACAGGTATCAAAAGAATCTTGCACAAAGATGTCGGCGACGTGCGCGAGCTCTTTTGCAAACGCCCCATCATTTTTCTTCTCTCTAGCGTCGCGACGCAGATTCTCAAGAACGAGGATGTGCCCAGGCAGAAGATTGCGGACAGCGGCGCGTACTGTCGCGCCAACTATTTCTTGAGAGAAGGAGACATTTCGCAGACGCGCTCCAAGAGCTCTTACTACAGGAGCAAGCGTCTCGGTACCACTGTCGCCGATATGACTTATGACGACAACGCGCGCTCCCCGCTCTGTAAGATATGACAGCGTGGGGATCGCTTCGCGTAGGCGGTGGTCGTGGACGACCTCTCCGCCCTCAAGCGGAACATTTAATGCACACCGCACCAATATCGGTATGTTGTGGAAGGTTGGTATGTCGCGGACAGTACGCATTGGTTACACAAGCTCTTTTACCAAGCGGGAGAAAACATCTAGATCAGCTGACGCGTGCCCAATAAGAAGGCCGTCAATACCAGACCCTTGTATAAGATCCACAACGTTTTCTGGGTCTACTGATCCGCCGTAGAGAACAAGAGACGCTCGCGAATTTTTTCCTGGCAGAAGCTCGCTCAACACCTTTCTTATATACAGCGCCATTTCTGCAAGATCATTTGGCTTAATTGCCGAGAAAGAATCTTTTCCTATTGCCCAGAGCGGTTCGTAGGCAACCACGACACGCTCGCGTTCTTTGGGAGTGAGGGGCTCTAATGCGCGAGTCATTTCTTCGCGAATGATGGAGAGGTATCGTCCCTCCACATCACGCTCTTGCTCTCCAACGCAGAGAATGGGGGTGAGCCCGTGAGTAAGTGCGCGAGAAAGTTTCTCCGCGACGATCGCATCCGTGTCGCCCTGTGCGCGTCGCTCGGAGTGCCCAATGATAGCGTAAGAGGCGCCAGCGCTTGCGTACGAGCGCGCCGTGATCTCTCCCGTTTCTGCTCCACCAGCGCTCGCGGAGACGTCTTGTGCCGAGAAGAGGACTTTTGAAGTGTTTTTGACTGCGAGCACACCAAGGAGTGGCGCTGGTGGAGCGAGCACAATGGTTGCTTCAGCAGAGCGCACGAGGCGCTTGCTAAGCGCAAGTAGCGCCCTCGCTTTCTCCACGTCCTCTACATATGCCTTCCAGTTTGCAACAATAAGCATACGCACAGTATACCCGATATATAAAAAGGGAAGCTCGGGGGTACCGAGCTTCCATAGGTCTTTTAAGCTAGCCTTCTGCCGCAAGCAGGTTGAAGCCGAAAAGTGAATTAAGTTGGTTGCACTTCTGTTCGGCTCTCATCACCCGATGCAACCGTTCATTTTTAGCACCGTCCCTGAATTCAAACAGCACGGTGCCTTTCGGCTCCCCGGTTTCGAAGAAAAACACGACCTCCTCGATAATGTTCGACAGGTTGTACAAGTCGAAAGTACGACTCTCCCAGTATCTCCAGAACGTGTCCGTCCGTTCGCTAAGTTCCAGAAAAACATCTCCTTGTATCCCGACTATCAGGCAAGCATTTTTTCGGAAATAGTCTGGACGACTTTTCTCTGCCTCTTTACTAACGAGGTAAATAACCTGAGAAACATTGGAAAAACCTTCTAGCGAAGCAAGTTGGCCAATCATTGCTCCAGCAAGACGACGCTCTTGTTGCAGTTCAGACAGTAAACTACTCATAAGCAAGCCACCCCTTTTGGCAGTTTGTCCCCACTTAAAGTAGCATTCGAACTCAAGTCTGT
>CAYGEV010000017.1:0-11082 GCA_964349035.1 uncultured Candidatus Saccharibacteria bacterium | reverse complement strand
GGTAGGATGCTTGGGGGGTGGTTTGGGCAAGTGAGCAAAACTCAACCCCGCGTGTAGCGGGGTGAGAAGTGAAGAGAGTTGCGGGAGCAAAGAACGCGAACGCCCCATCATCGTTCCACTTGTTGTCAGGTCTGTCGTAATTCGCGTTGACCCTGCGACCATCATCATTGCGGTTCGAGCCGAGCACGTTCGGATCGTCGTCAGCACCGTGCGGAATGTCATCTGTACCACCACTCATCGAATACTCTCCGAGTTGAATCTAATTCGGCATATATAATGCTCCAACATTCCGCACCAAGTATCTTCATTTTTTGAAGTGTCTTCATACACCACGCTATCTGAAACCGTAATCGCAGATATTCTGGATGTATGGATACTGGATTCGGCAGGAAGAAACCGTGGTCGCTCCCGTATTCGCCTACTACCGCTCTTGAGTATACCAAAAAGAAATCGGCACCTGCGGACAGGTGCCGATTGAAGGACTAAGTTCAAAGTGTCTAAAAAAGCAAAGGGAACAAGTCCTAAGCACTAACTTGCGGGAGCAAAGAACGCGAACGCCCCACCATCGCCCCACTCGCCGTCAGGCCTGCCGCGATACGCGCGGACCCTGCGACCATCACCATGGCGGTGCGAGCCGAGCACGTGCGGATCGTCGCCAGCATCTTTGATGGATTCATGGAGGGCTACGATATACCAGATACCGAGTTCTACCATTTTTTCATCAGAGACGACTTCGCGGATTCGCGGGACGATTCCAGCTAGCGGTTTCCCGTAGCCGAACTTCGCTCCTTCCGCGCGCAGATTCGCCGTTGAGCGATCAGCGTCGCGCGAAATGTGCTTGCCGGGCAAGAGCACGATCTTGTACTGCTTTCCCGCAACGAGACGATGGTTCGCGTCGTAACTGTCGTCGTTGGTGCTGGTAAGGATCTGCTTGGAGTAGTCGCTCACGCGATACTCGGCAGATTCGAGCTGTACAATTTCTTCGACACCACTGAGGTCGAGTCCTGTGATCGTGAAGACCATATGACCGTGCTCATTTACTTCGAAGGTTGCCGGGGCTGGCGCTGAAGACGAGAGTCCTGTCTTCAGGAGTTGCTTTAGGTGTTTGTGCCACACTTCCCCTTGCGGGTTTTCGTCTGACATCGCGCTCGCCAATTTGGCGAGCGTATCCAAACGCGCTTGCGGGACGCCTACAGCGGCTCGGACAACCGAGCCAATCATATCTTTCGACATAGCTTTCTCCTCCTTGGGAGCATGCTGTGCGAAGCGCCTTCACCGGTTGGTGTTGGTCGGTTCGCCACAGCAGAAAGGGGCTCACTTGGGAGTGAAACACCCAAGTAAAAAGCTCCTTTCTGCTGTGGCGAATGCCTCCCTGTGTAAGGTGCCTCTACCTCTTTTCACTATACACCCGTTGTACTGTTTTGTCAATACCCCATTCCCTCCATTCCTGGATTCGACTCTTTCTTTGGCTCGGGGATCTCGGCAATAGCCGCCTCGGTCGTAAGCAGTATCGCTGCTGCTGATATTGCGTTCTCAACCGCCATACGAGACATCTTGACTGGGTCCACGATGCCGGCCTTGAGCATATCGTCGACAATCTCATCTGTGACGGCGTTATACCCGGCATTAGCCTTCCCTGCCTGCACTTGAGAGACAATAGCTCCTGTATCATCCTTGCCGGCATTCATCGCAATCTGTGCAAGAGGCCTCTCGAGCGCGCGTACCACAATATCGAATCCTACCTTCTCATCTGGAGACATCTTCTCTGTGCTTCCTGCGAGCTTTTTTGATACCTTCGCGAGCGCCGTGCCTCCTCCAGCGATAATTCCCTCTTCAATAGATGCCTTGGTTGCCTTCACCGCGTCGTCAATCTTGTCCTTGAGATACTTCATCTCCGTCTCGGTCGCGGCGCCAACAGAGATCACCGCCACACCACCCGAGAGCTTGGCGACGCGCTCTTGGAGCTTCTCTTTATCAAACTTGGAGTCTGTATTCGCGATCTGTGCTTTGAGCTGAGCAACGCGCGCGGCAATATCTGCCTTCTTCCCTTTCCCACCCACAATAGTAGTGGCATCCTTACTTGCAACCACGCGCGACGCCTTGCCGAGCATCGAGAGTGTCGCGCTCTCAAACGTAATCCCAACATCTCCTGAGATAATCTGTCCGCCCACCACCGTCGCGATGTCCGAGAGCATCTCCTTCTTCTTGTCGCCGTACCCAGGCGCTTTTACTGCGAGGACCGAGAACGCTCCTCGAAGCTTGTTCACAATAAAGGTAGAGAGCGCGTCGCCCTCAACGTCATCTGCAATAATCACAAGCTCTTTCTTGCCAGACTGCGCCACCTTCTCAAGAAGCGGGAGGATTTCTTGTATATTCCCGATCTTCTTGTCTGTGAGCAGTATGAGCGCGTCTTTCATCTCCGCCTCCATACGCTCTGCGTTCGTCACCATATAGGCCGATACATAGCCCTTATCTATTTGGAGCCCTTCGACAATATCGTACGAAAGCTCCATCCCCTGACTCTCTTCTACAGTCACAACCCCAGACGAGCCGACCTTCTCTACCGCCTCAGCGATAATCCCGCCAAGCACATCCGACTCTGCGGAGATAGACGCGACTTGCTTCACTTCTGCCTTACTACTTATGGGCTTCGCCATTTTCTTGAGCTCAGCGAGCGTAGCGAGCTTCGCTCTCTCCATTCCACTTCGAATTAGCATCGCAGACGCTCCTTTCTGTACGTGCGAGAGCCCTTCCTCCACGAGCGCCTCAAGCAGGACAACCGAGGTTGTTGTGCCATCCCCCGCGTTGTCATTGGTCTTGCTGGCTACCTCCTTCACTATCTCTGCACCCATATTTTCAAACCGATCTTTGAAAGAGATTTCCTTCGCGATGGAGACGCCGTCGTTGGTAATGCGAGGCCCACCGTACGAGCGCTCAATGACCACATTGCGCCCCTTCGGGCCGAGCGTTACCTTCACCGCGCGCGCCGCCTGCGCGATACCACGCGCAATTGCCTTTCGTGCATCCTCAGAAAAAAGAATTTGTTTTGCCATAGGAGATATAGAATTAAAGGATTTATTGAACAATGCCTAATACGCTAGACTCCGGAAGAATGTAATATTCCTGTCCGTCAATCTTCACCTCGTCAAACCCATATTTACTGAAGAGTATTGTGTCACCTACCTTCACGTGCATTGGCACGAGCGCGCCATCGTCATACTTCCCCTTACCCACCGCCACCACGGTGCCCTGCGCCGGGCGCTCTTTGTCTACTGTCTCTGGAATGATAATGCCCGACGCAAGCTTCTTCTCTCCTGCCTTCTCAGCAGGCTTTACGACAATACGGTCAGCGAGTGGCACAAACGACAGCTTTTTAGCCATAGTGTTGTTCTTATATAAATGAATAAAGCGCCCCTGTGTAGGGAGTATAGAGAAACGTTGTCCCCAGCGCAACTTTGCGCGATTAATATGCGCGATACAATCACCGTTATTGCAGATCAAGGGGCAAGCGTGTTCTCGGCGCCTTCAAGCGACTCTTCTCAAACTAAATCTGTTCAGGTCTGACCTGAACACAAGAGGGGTGGCTACGCCACCCCTCTTGTGTTTTTATATCGGTTGTGTTATACTATATATACGGTATTGTACCGCTTTGAACCTTCACAACGCCCCTCCGGGGCATAGGAGCATCACGTGAAAAAAGTATTGAGTTTAGTGTTCTTTTTCTGTTTTTCTTCCTTGGCAACCGCCCAGGCCCCGACCAACCTCGAAGGCGAGTGGGATCTCGTATTCGAGAATGTTGGGTTCGTCAACCAGGTTGACGACTACTTCACCACAGAGGCATCGGCAGAGTTGCCGATTACACTATGGCTAAACTACGTAGGAGGAGATTATTCCTACCTATCTTTCCGTGGTGGGGTATGGAATTCGCGAGAGTCCCAAATCTACGTGGTCTGGAATTCTCAGTACAGACCAAATGCTGCAGATGTAGAAGCCCACTGGACTATTCGAGGTGGACACTTTTCCATTCGTTGCGTCTTATTCAGAGACCCGGCGGGGGAGTGGCGAGGAGTTGGTATGGGAGAATTCCGCACCAAATTCTGGACTGAAGTGGTAGAGCTCTATACGACAGGATGTCGTTTGAGACCCTACAACCCTTCTGGGAATGGTTGAAGTCTCCTACTTACGAAACTTAATCACCGGCCTTGCAAGCCGGTGATTCTTTTTATACACACGTTGCATAAACCCCACCTCTTGTGGTATCTTATCTGGTACAGATGGAGGCACTCGTTTCGGCACTACCGTACGCAGAAATTATCCTCGCCATACTCCTCATTCTTGGTATCGTGCTACAGCAGCGCGGTGCCACCCTCGGTGGAGCTTTCGGAGGAGACAATTTCTCGTCAACATTTTACAAGCGCAGAGGCGCCGAGAAATTTCTATTTAACGCGACAGTGAGTATCGCGATACTCCTCGTGCTCGCGGCGATAGTCAATTTCCTTCTGGCAGGATCATGACGAGTGGAGACAGCTCTCGAAAGCGCTTTTTGCTCTGGCGAGAACGTCTTCTTCGCTCATATCGTGTAGAGGTACTCGATCGTGTACACGATCGAACCCGCACCCTGTCTTCCGGAGATCGTGTGATCTTCTATCTGTGTGCCATACTCGTTGGAATTGCCTCTCTTGCTAGTCTATACGCTCTACAAAAATCTCTGCTCGTAGAAGTTCCCGCATATGGAGGAACCTTGGTAGAGGGTGAGCTCGGGAGCCCGCAGTTTATCAACCCACTCCTTGCAATAAGTGATGCAGATCGCGATCTCTCAACGCTTGTGTACTCCGGGCTTATGGGAATCTCTGAAACGGGGTCTCTAGTCCCAGTTATCGCAGAGAGCTATGTAATATCTCCCGACCAGAAAACATACACATTTACCTTGCGCAAGGATGCTGTATTTACAGACGGAACGGCACTCACAGCAGACGACGTCGTGTTCACTGTACGTAAGGCGCAAGATCCTGGACTAAAAAGTTCTGAGTATGCGAACTGGTCTGGAGTAAGTGTGCTTGCAGAAGGTACGCACACGGTGCGCTTCACACTCTCAAAGCCGTATGCCCCATTCCTTGGTCTCACCACTCTTGGCATACTCCCTTCTCGTCTGTGGCAAGCAATTGGAAATGAAGAATTCCCATTCTCAAACCTTGAGACGCATCCGGTAGGAGCAGGCGCGTTTAAGGTGAGTAGTGTTTCGCGAGATGCTTCTGGGCTTATAAGAAAAATTGTTCTCTCAGCAAATGACGATTACGTGCTTGGTCGCCCGTACCTTGATCAAATTCGTTTCAACTTCTACTCCCGTACCGAGGACTTGAGCGCTGCGCTCAAAAGTGGCGAGATTGAAAGTGCGTACGGAGTCTCCTCTACACACACTCTCACGGCCCCATACGCTCGTATATTCGGTGTGTTTTGGAATTCAAATGAGAATCAAGTGTACACGCGACCTGAGGTACGAAAGGCGCTCTCTCTCGCGTTAGAGCGTAAAAACATTATTGAGAATGTCCTTGGAGGATATGCTACTGCGATTATGGGCCCAGTGCCTCCAGTAGAAGATGTGGCGACCGCCCCATCTTATACGAACAACCCGACAGAGGAGGCGGCCGAAGTGCTTCGTAAGGCTGGGTGGGTATATGACGGTGTCACGCGTGCGTGGAAATCTTCTGCAACAAAGCAGACACTTGACCGCATCACGTTACGCACTTCGAACGTCCCAGAGCTGAAAAATGTAGCCGCGGCGATACAAAGAGACTGGCAGAATCTTGGTATTGCCGTTTCTATAGAATTGTATGAGCCAGGAGACTTGTCACAAAATGTGATTCGCCCTCGCAAATATGAGGCGCTCCTCTACGGAATGGTGATCGGGCGAGATCAAGATCTATATGCTTTCTGGCACTCACAGGAGCGCAATGATCCTGGGCTCAATATTGCTCAATACGCAAACAAATCTGTAGACGAGCTACTTGAACGTGTACGTAGTACGGCGCGCAACGAAAAGCGTACAGCTGACTTGCAGAAGATACATGACCTTATTGCAAGCGACTATCCAGCTGCGTTTATCTATGCACCAGACTTCCTCTACAGCGTGCCGAATGACTTGCGAGGAGTTATTCTTCCTCAAATAATCACTCCTGCTGATAGGTTTGCAAATGTTGCGTCGTGGTATCGCAGTACTGACTCGGTTTGGCCTTTCTTTGGGAGAAAAAGATAAATATTTTCTATTTTTGTACGGGTCTTCTATTATTAACTTTCACAAGCCCGCTTATCTATTAACGTATGAATTCCGCACCAGCACCAGCACCAGCACCTTCTTCTGCACGTCCACCTCGTGGTGGAGGAGAAGCCGGTCATCGCACATCCCGCCACTTCGAGCGAGGAGCCCGTCCACAATCAGGGCGTTCAGCGCCTCGCCCCGGAGGAGCGTCTAGGCGCATACAACGCATTCTGCGTCGTCCGATGCCTGTAAATCGAACAACGAAGCTCGCCGACTATTATCCAGAGCCAGCAGGTCCTACTGTCACACGCATAATTCCTCTTGGTGGAGTCGAGGAGGTTGGGCGCAATATGATTGCTGTTGAGGTCGGCGCGACTGGAGATATCCTCGTTTTCGACGCTGGATTCCAGTTTGTTTCTGAAGAATCTGCTCCAGGTATAGACTATCTCCTCCCCAACACAAGCTACCTCGAGAAGAACTCTGCGCGCGTAAAGGGCGTTATTATCACCCACGGACACCTAGACCATATTGGTGGTATTCCTTTTGCGCTCCCGCGCTTTGGCACTCCGCCTCTCTACACACAACTTCTAACTGCGACAATGATCAAGAAGCGTCAAGAAGAATATCCTGATATTCCGAAGCCAGAAATTATTGTGGTCGAGACCGGGCAGAGCATTGTTGTCGGGAGCACACGAGTGAAATTCTTCCCCGTCACCCACTCTATTCCCGACTCTATGGGCGTATCGATAGAAACACCGGAAGGAAATGTGGTTATTACGGGCGACCTCAAGCTCGACCACGACGACGGCATCCCAAGCGAGAAGGAGCAGAAGACCTGGGGAGCACTCGGAAAAGATAAAAACATTTTCTTTATTGCCGACTCGACAAACGCCGAGAAGGACGGATTCTCGATTCCTGAGAAGAAAGTGTATGACACTCTTGAAGAGATCGTGCGCACGGTGAAGGGGCGCCTTATCATCGGCACCTTCTCCTCACAGTTCGAGCGTATGGTGCACATCATCAAGGCAGCAGAGAAATATGGGAAGAAGGTCATCACTGAAGGGCGTTCTATCCGCAACAACATCGAGATAGCGCAGAAGCTTGGGCTCCTCAAGGAGAACGATGGCGTCATCATCCCTGCCCAAGAGATAGACAGCTATCCTGCTGACAAGATTGTCGTCGTGGCAACCGGCGCACAGGGCGAGGAGTTCGGTGCCTTGATGCGCATCGCAACCAAGCAACACAAGACCCTCCGCTTCACTGACCGCGACACGGTCGTCCTCTCCTCTTCAGTCATTCCGGGCAACGAGATCTCGGTTCAGAAGCTTAAAGACAATCTCTACCGCCACAATCTCACCATCATCCACTACCGCTCGTCAGACGTGCACTCCACCGGGCACGGCAACACCGGAGAGCTCGTGTGGATGAACAAGCAGGTGAACGCCAAGTTCTTTATGCCGGCCTACGGCTACCGCTCTATGACCACGTGTCACGCGCGCGCTGTCGAGCAGTCTGGCTTCCCGCGCGAGAACATCATTATCCCCGACAACGGTATGGTTATCGATATTGAGAATGGCGAGACAATGCACGTCCATAATGACCGCGTGCCCTCTGCGCCACTTGTTGTAGACGGATTCACCATTGGTGATATGCAGGAGGTTGTTATTCGCGACCGACAGTCGCTCGCCAAGGACGGTATGTTCGTGATAATCGCGAGCGTCAACAGCAAGACAGGCAAACTCCGCAAGTCGCCAGACATTATCAGTCGAGGATTTGTGTATCTGCGCGAGTCGCAGGAGATGTTAAACGAGGCTCGCCTTCTTATTAAGAAAACGATCGAAGAGACAACTCACAATATGAACCCGATTGATCTTGATTATGTGAAAAATAATCTCACCGACGTAATGGCCGGGTTCCTCTTCCAGCGCACCAACAAGGCGCCGATGGTGATTCCGGTACTTATCGGGATGTGATTCCTTAACTCACTGGTTTTTGAACACGGCGCCCTCGCGGGCGCCGTGTTTCTTATGCTATTCTCAAAAGATAATGTCCTCGCGCACGGCGCTCTTCATCGCAAACTTCTTGTTCTCAACATCGGTAGCTCTTATGAGTTTTGTGCTCTTGCTCTACCTCTCTTCCTTCGTGTCACTGACGATGGCGGGGCTTGTGGTCGCGAGCGGATCGCTCCTTGGGCTACTGGCCTTCCCCGCTATTCCGCACCTTGAGCGTCTACACGGCGCCGCCGTGCTCGCGCGCGCGACATCAGCGCTTCTTGCACTCTGTATGCTCGCCCTTGCGCTCTCGCCACTCGGTTGGCCAGCGCTCCTTCTTGTCGCTTCTATAACCGCACTTCAGCCACTCCTCGCCTACCAGCTCGATATGCTTATTCAAGCAGATGTCGCAACAACAGAGACAAGTGGGCGAGTGCGCGCCTTCTTCCTTATGGCGTGGAATGGCGCCGCGATCCTAGTCCCCATCCTTCTCCTCGCACTCTTTGCAGAGGGCATCAACTATTCTGGTGTCTTCGTCACGAGCGCCGTGATGCTCGTACTCTTCTCGTTCCTCCTCTTTGAACATTTCTTTCCTCCGGGGAGAAGCCCTTCGCACGCACTCTTTGGCGAGACGTTGGTGTGTATTGTCCGCGACCGCGACTTGCGAGCAACCACGTTTGCACAATATATCCTCTACCTCTTTTTCTCGTGGGCCACCCTGTATATCCCCTTCTTTCTTGTCTCTACGCTCGGCATCCCGTGGAGTACCCTCGGGTGGGTATTCGCGCTAATGCTCACGCCATACTTGCTTCTCGCGTACCCTGCCGGATGGCTCGCCGACACGATTCTTGGCGACAAAGAAATGCTCGGAATTGGCTTTGCCATTATGGGTGCCTCGCTCTTCGCCCTCGGCTTTGTTACACCAGAAACCTCGCTCGTTGCTATCGTTAGCATTCTCTTTATGTCGCGTGTCGGCGCGGTGTTCGCGGAGAGTATGGTGTCTGGGCACTTCTTCCGTCGCATCTCTGAACAAGACTTACAGTCAATCGTCATCTTCCGTAGTGCGTGGCCACTCTCCGCCATCATCGCTCCCATCGTCGGGAGTATCCTCTTCCCTTCACTTGGCCCCGCAATATTCTTTATGAGTATTGGTGTCTTCATCGCACTCGCCGGAGTCCTCACTACCCTCCTCATTCGCGACTTCCGCTAGTTTTACAAAAAATCCCCCCAACCTTTTTTAAGGGTCAGAGGGATTAAGAGCATAAGTGTCCGCAAAGGTACTAAGCGATCATTTGCGGAACAACCACCCGAGGCAGGTCCTCGGCGTGCCAGACGTAGCCGCGCTCGAAGCGATGGACGCAGACGAGCAGGCCATCGCCGCGCACGCCCACGTAGGCAACGAAGAAGTGACCATTGGACTTAAACAGGAAGAAGGTCGCGAAACCGCCCTTCCTGAGCCACTTTTTGTTCTTCTTGCAAAACACTTTGATCTGGTGCTGTGTCATGCACAGCTTGTCCAGGTCGCTCCCGAGGGAGCCGAACATTTGTACGAAATTCGCATCTCTGCGCATTTCGTATACCGCAGTTGCCATTGCTGGCGTAGCGACACTCGGCTGGTCGAGACTCCAGTTCGTGAAGTCCGCATCTATACCAGACTTGAAGACGTCCTTGGCTTGCGCCAGGGTTTCCGACCCGTCGCAGGCGTCGACCAGGATGGTTGTGCCTGCAGAGAGGAGGTGGAGGATGGGTTCTTTTTTCTTGAAGGGTGGTTTTGCGAGTGGTGCGAAAAATTCTTTCGTCGCTTCTGCATTACCGACCCAACCATCGTCCACATCCGTTGGGAAATTTTGAATGAACCAGCCGATAACGGCCGCTGTTTTCTTGCAATAGGGCTTCGCACTCATGTGCGCTTCTCCTGTAAAGCTGTTCAAGCGACCTTCACCAACCGGTGTTGGTTCGCCACAGCAGAAAACAGCCACGTAGGGGGTGAAACCCCCAAGTAAAAGCCCCTTTCTGCTGTGGCGAATATTTTTAAGGTACCTATACCTCTTTATATTATACGCAAACTTTGCGCAAAAAGTCAAGACTTGCGCAAGAGGTTGGGTGGGCTATGCTATAAGAGTATTTCTATTGAAGAGCACCTCCGTGGGTTCCGTCCCTCGGCGGTGTTTTTCTTTGGTAAGCCAATTTCGCTCGCAAGTTATCCATAAAGCGGGGACGTACCGCAAGGCGTCGCCTTACGCTATTTTTAAAGAGTATATTTAGTGCCTTTTTTCTGAATGAAACCCTCATCTGCGAGTGCTACGAGCGCTTGCCTCATTTGTGCTTTTCGCGGGGCACCGAGTAGGCGCGTGAGCGAGGCGAGCGTCTGGGGCTTGTTCGCGAGAGCGCGGAGGATGGCGCCACGCGCTTCGCGGAGTGATCCTTTAAATACGGATTGTTTAGTGTATGTTTTACTTTTTGTGTTGTATGAGATGCCCGAGCGCTTCAGGTGCGCGCCGTAGTCCATAAGTGCGCTATACCACTCTCGCGCCTTCCCTCTCGGCAGAGCTTGGTTGAGGATTTTCTCGATTTCAGCATCAAAGACTTTTCTCTTGTTCGCGAAGAAGTGGTGAATGACGGCGGTGCGGATATTTGTTTCGATAACTATTTCGTCATTATTAAACGCAAACACCAACACCGCTCGTGCCGTATACGGCCCCACCCCCGACAACCTCTCCAGACTCTTCGCTATTCCAAGGTCGAACCTTGGAAAAAAGGATGGCGTATCTACAAGCTCCTGTGCCGCTAGGTGAAGAAGCTTGGCTCGGCGGTTGTAGCCGAGCCCCTGCCATG
>CAYGEV010000016.1:0-11439 GCA_964349035.1 uncultured Candidatus Saccharibacteria bacterium | reverse complement strand
GATAGTTTGCTTCTTGGTTTTGTGTTTGTTTGAGGAGTTGTTCTTGTGCAACCTTGTTTGCATCAACAGAACGTTTTTGGAGTGAGAGATCTTGTTGGAGTGAGAGGAGTTCCTTCTTCACTACATTTACTGCGTCTCGATTGTCTTCGAGTACGGCGCGTACAGCGCGGAGTTCAGCAATGTCGTCAGCAAGTGCGTTATTAAATTGCATATGTGCGTCTACACCTCTCCACGCATCGCTTAATGTTCCTGACGAAACAAGTGTGGCAATAACAGGACGGCTATCTGTCTCTGCGATGATACGAAGAGCTTTCGTGATCGCAGCCTGGTTCGCTTCGATAATCTCTTCTTTATCTCCTATAGATTCATTGAGCTTACGAATCTCTAGATTTGCAGAATAGATTTTATTTTCTGTTGCGCGGATTCGCGTCGCAAGCTGTTTCTGAGAAATGGCTATCTCACTGATAGTTGACTGTAAGGTATTTTTCTTCGAATCTAAAACTGAGATTTCTTTTTGGAAAGTGGCAATCTCCGCCTCAAGAGTTTTGAGCTGTTGCTTATTGGCATCTATTTGAGCTTGGATTTCAATTGCTGTTGCGCCAAAGGTTGTCGCTGGAGTGCTTATAAAAAATAGTAAAAAAACACCTAGGAAAACAAAAGTCCCAAGACGAATCATTCTTATAGTATAGCAAGCGCACTCTCAATTCGAGAAATGGATTCTTTTGTACCTAAGATATGTATCAACGTAAAGGGGTCTGGAGACTTTTCCTGTCCAGAAAGGGCGTATCTAAGTGGCCAAAGCACGGCTCCCCTACCCCCCTTCCCTCTCGCCTCTTCTGCATCAGCAAGAGGCATAAGCGTATCCTTGACCGCTTCGGCAGAAAGGCCCTCCGGAAGGGCTTTTAGGGCCTCACAGAGCCCTTCTAGAGCCTCTCTGGTCACCTCTGGGCGGTCTGGGAGTGCCTTTCTAACCAACAACGCCTTGTCTAGAGATGGTGTTGAGAATAGACATGAAAGCTCGCCTGCAAGCATTTCCTGCGCCTCTTTGAAAGTCTGCGCACGGTCTTTAAGCAGTGGCACAGCCTTAAGGAGTTTTACAGGATCGCTCGCCGTCAGACTCCCCCGTGCAATAAAATCGGCGTCGCTTAAACCGCGCATCCAATGCTGATTTACGGAGAGGAGTTTGACTTCGTCAAAAATTGCACCGCCCTTCTGTACGCGGGTTATGTCAAATACTTCGACGAGTTCGGTGAGTGTATAAAATTCTCGTGTTCCGCCTGGGTTCCAGCCGAGGAGCGCTAGATAATTAATAAGCGCCTCTGGTAGTATCCCCTGCTCGCGATAGTGCTTGACCGAACTCTCGTGTTTACGCTTCGACATTTTGCTTTTATCAGGCATGAGAATAAGCGGGATATGCGCGTATGAAGGTGTTTGTAAACCGAGAGCGCGCTGAAGCAGAATGTGTCTGGGCGTATTTGAAATATGATCTTCACCACGAATAACGTGAGTGACATACTCGTCGGCGTCGTCTACAACGACTGCGAGGTGGTAGAGAGGATCGTCTATTGAGCGAGCAATAACGAAGTCGCCGAGCTCTGTTGTATCGAAAGATATATCGCCACGAATAAGATCTGTGAAAGTAACGATCTCACCTTTGTTTCGCAAACGTATAACCCTAACAAGCTTGGTCGCATCGTCCTTTGCTGGCTCCTCGCTCTCATACGCAAGATTTTTTTCTATTAACGTGCGTAAACACTCTGCGTGTCGCGCCTTGTGCTCTGACTGACGGAAACGTCGATCTGAATTCAGGCCGAGCCAATCAAGCTCATCTGTAATATCATCCTCATACTCTGGCTTGTTGCGCGCGACATCAGTATCTTCTATGCGAAGGATAAATTCGCCACCTGCTTTGCGCGCAAAGAGGTAGCTGAAAAGCGCGGTGCGCGCAAGACCGAAATGTAGGTATCCGGTTGGGCTTGGGGCTATGCGAGTAACAACAGTGCTCATGATTCGTGAGAGAGTGCAATAGCAAGTGCTTCGTGCGCTATAAGGCGTGCCGCGCCAATGTCGGTGAAGCCCTCTGCCGAAGTGCTCATACGTGCCATAAGTTCAGTATCAGAGAGAACACGTTTTGCTTCAGATGTGAGGACGTGCGGAGTAAGGTTCCCTTCTTCAAGTACTATTGCCGCCCCAGTATCAGCATAGCTGTAAGCGTTTGTGCGTTGGTCATGGCTGACTGATTCTGGAATCGGAATAAGGATTGCGGGCTTCTTCCACAGACCTATCTCTGCAATGGCAGTAGCACCAGCGCGCGAGATAATAAGATCTGCAACACCTGCAGAGCGCTGGAGCGATACTTCATCAAGATAACTAAATGGGTGATACCGTGAGGCGTGTTCCGACTTTGACAAAATGACTTTTGCAAGAGACTCAACTTCTGCAAAATTCTTCTGCCCTGTCTGATGGATGATGTTTGCGAAGGAAAGGAGATCAGGGAGCGCTGACAGCACCGCCTCGTTTATCTTAGTGGCACCAAGCGACCCGCCGAGGATAAGGATGGTCGGCACACCATCTTCGAGCTTGAGATATTGACGCGCCCCCTCCCTCTCAAGGCGCATAAGCGCCTTGCGCAGTGGAATCCCTGTGCGCGCAATCTTGTGCTGATCCTTCTTGCGGAAAAATTGTCGAGAGCTCTCAAATGAGATTGCGATTTTAGTTGCAAATCGCGCACTGAAGAGATTTGCGCGCCCCGGCTTTGCATCAGACTCGTGGATGATGATCGGAATGCAGAGAATCCATGCTGCGAGTACCGTAGGGATGCTTCCGAATCCACCCTTGCTTATCACCACATCAGGGTAAAGACGAAATAGAGTAACGAGGGCTCTACACACACCCAGAAGGACGAGAAACGGTGAGAGTATATTAGCGAATGAGAAATAGCGACGTATTCTACCAGCAGGAACACGAATAAAAATAATCCCGTTTTCGAAAAGTGCTTTTTCATCAAATTGGCTTGGTGCGAAGAAGTATAGTGAGGGCGCTACAATATGTTCTTCACGCACAATGTCGCCAAGCGCTTCGCTAATGGCAATGAGTGGATAGAAATGTCCTCCAGTAGATCCCCCCGTAAACACGATAGTCATATATAAAAAGATACCACAACTTCATCCTTATGGTTCGTTGATGCCGAGGTCGCGACAGATTTTCTTCGCGGTAAAGTTGTTTACCTCGCGGTGGCGAGGGACAGATGACGAACGCCCCGTAAGAATATAGGCGAAGACACTGTGGCGAGCACCCTCACGGACCAAGACGCAACCATTTTTGAGCAGGTGGCGGACGAGGTCATTCTTTTTCATTTATACTGCGACGGCTTCCCGAATAAGACCTCGAGACATTTTCGGCGTATTGAGCGTACGGTTTGTCTCTATCACCAGCGCGAGTGCTTCTTTCAAATTCTCGCGCGCTTCTTTCATCGTTTTCCCTTGCGTATTTACCCCAGACATTTCTTCCACCCAGGCGGCGTACCAGCCACCCGACTTCTTATACACAGCGGTAAAGGAATTCTTCATGCATTTAATAATACCGCAGTAGTGAAGAAAGACAAGGGTGCGTTGTGGAATTACACCTTGCGGTGGCGAGCGACGTTGAGGATGAAGCCACACATGATAAGGACTGCCATGAGTGCGGTCCCGCCGTGAGAGACAAACGGGAGGGGAAGGCCGGTGAGCGGGATGATGCCAAGCATTGCGCAGATATTTATAAATGCTTGGAAGATGATGAGAAATGAGAAACCAAGCGCCACAAGTCCGCCGAAGAGGTCTCGCGACTTCCCTGCTATCACTATTCCACGCGCCGAGAGCGCAACAAACAAGAAAAGAAGTATTGTCGCACCAACAAATCCAGTCTCTTCAGAAAAAACAGCAAAGATGGAATCCCCTGCCGGCTCTGGTAGATAGTTAAACTTGGCAACGCTCTGTCCAAACCCTCTACCGGTAAGTTCCCCAGAGCCAATGGCGATGAGCGATTGCTGAATCTGGTAACCACTCCCGAGCGCGTTTGCAGAGGGATCAATAAATGTTTTAATACGCTCGAGTACGTAGGGGCGTATAGAGACAAGCACGATGAATGTAAGAGCAAGGAGAATTATGAGAATACCAAAATCACGCCAAGGTGCGCCCGCAGCAAAATACATAACCATACCTGTGGCGATGAGTAGTATGGTGGTTGATGTATTAGGTTGTGCAAGCAGAACGCCTGCTGGAATAGCCAGAAAAATGAGTAGAGGAATAAGACCTTTTTTTATGTTCGCGAGCTCGCGAGCACGTGGAGCGAGCCACCAAGAAAGAGCTAGCACAAAGCCGATTTTCAAAAACTCTGCTGGTTGAATAGTAGTAAAGCCAAGATCAATCCATCGTGTTGCACCATTTAGATTGAGCCCAATACCTGGGACGAACACGAGCGCTGTAAATGCTAAGCTTGCAAAATATAGGTATGGGGTTGCGCGCTTAATGAAGGACAGTGGTATGTTGTGTGCGACTAAAAAAGCGATGGACCCTAGACCAAGTCCTAGGGTAGTTTGAAGAAGAATGTCTTGCGATACTGAGCTACTTGCGCGCGCAAGTAGCCCAAGTACAGCAGATGAGAAGATCGCAAGTCCTCCAAACACAATCGTGAGCATCAGAGTAAAGAAGATACGGTCGCCAGAAACAAACTTCATATGCTCTGTTATTTAAGAAGCGCGACGGTCATGCCGACAATGGCACAGACGATCGAGATAATCCAATAACGCATAGTAACTTTATACGAAGGCCACCCTATTGCTTCAAAATGATGATGAAGGGGCGCAATACGAAAAACTTTTTTCCCACGGAAACGCTTTGAAATGACTTGAATAATATTTGAGACTACGGTGATGACAAGCAAGAAGGCAATGATAGGAAGTGCGGCGATCCCGTACCCTTCTCCTGGAGTGTCGGTCATCACAGCGATGACGGCAAGGGTCATAGTAAGCCCCATGGTGCCCGTCTCGGTCATCCAGAAACGGGCGGGAGGGATGTTGAACCAGAGAAAGGCAAGAATAGCACCTGCAAGTGTGGCGCAAAACGCAGAAAGATCGATCTGATTTTGAAAATATGCAATGCCTGCGTATGCCATAAAAGCCGAGCCAAAGACGCCACCTGCGAGTCCATCTATACCGTCGATAATGCCTCCTGCATACAACGCAAGCGTAATAAGAATAAATAAAGGGATGATAAGCACTCCAACAAAAAGGGTGCCGTCTCCGGGGATACCGATCTCGGTTATATCGAGTTTTGCATAAAACCACCACCCGATAAACGCGGACACGAGAGTGACGAAAAGAAGGCGCGTACGAAGAAGAACCCCGCGTGAACCAGAGGGATGAATATCAAAAAGGTCGTTGGCAAAACCCATAAAGGCACCAGCAAGAAGTGTAAAGAGAGGGATCCAGGTCTGACTACGACTTAAGAAGTCAAGTTTTTCGGTGAGGGGGGTTGAAAAGACTTGTGCGATGCTCCACATACCGACCGTAACAATAAATACTGTTGCCCAAATAAGAATGCCTCCCATGCGTGGCGTTGAGGTCTCGCTTTCAGCATGAAGTTTACCAAACTCAATAGCGGTTGATCCGTCAAAAGCGATTTTTCCGCCCGTTTTCTTCCACACTCGGTATTTGAAAAGGTGGTGGGTAAGTATTGGAGCAAGAGCGATGCCTACTATAAATGCGGTTGCCGCAGGAATAAACACTTTGATGATACTAAGTGTGATCATGGAGTAGCGTAAGCAAAGTGTGCGAATGTTGCTGCCATAAGTTCTGTGCCGTCAACAAAACGCCCCTGCAAAGTAGAGCCGAGCACAACAATTGCTACTGGATGTTCCACTCCAACATCAAATACTAGGACAAGGTTGCCGTCAGCTAGTTCAGTGTACCCAGTCTTAGAAAGTAAAAGTCCAGGAATTTGCGTGACGATCGGATCCGTGTTTTTGACAGAGAACTTCTTCCCTTCCTTGCTCACGGCTGTTGCGGCTTTTTGTGTTGTAGCCCAAGCGATATCTGGCGCCTTCTTAACGAGTGCGCCAGCAAGACGGGCGATATCGCTCGCAGAACCGTACCCTCCGGAGATTGCCATAGATACATCAAGTCCGCTTCCATTTACAGCATATGTTTGTGCAAGATTGAGTGCATTAACAGCGCTTGCAAGCATAATTGATTCTGATATCTGCTTCTGTACTACGACTGCTTCTACAATGGCGCTCACTCCGTCGTTGAGTGATGCGGTAAGGGTGAGGCGGGCTAGATCATAGAAAGAAAAGGTATCCCCCTCAGAAAGGGCGTACGCGTCTTCTGCTCCTGTCGCTTGCCTAGAGATAGTGATATTAGTATCTGGAGAAAGGTCTGTGAGTGCGGCATAGACAGTCAGAAGCTTTGTAAGTGAAGCAAGGGGTAGTTGAGCGTCAGCATTTTTCTCATAAAGAATTTCTCCTGTGGCAAGATCATAGACAATAGCGGCCTTTGCAAGAAGAGAGATCGATTGATATGTATTTAAAATTGGAGTGGGCGTCGTAACAGTTTCTATTCTTATAGAGGTGTCTTTAAGCGGAACAAAAAGGAATAGTGCGAGAATAATAGAGGAAAGAAGGAGGGTCGTTCCTGCTTCTCGCATGCGTCGAGAACGTTCAGCTAGTTTTTGCAAATCAAAGGAGTTCATGATGCGGGTGTTTCAATCTTTTCAGAATCTTGAATGATTGTGCGTGTTGAGTTCCAGAATTCTTCTTTGCGCGGAAGCTCATCAACACTTGTAAGTCCAAGATGTGCAAGCGCCTCGGTGGTAAGCGCGTAGCGCATACGGCGCTTGTCAGAGGCGTCTTCCCTACCCTCAATAAGACCACGCACAAGAAGCGTGCGCATTGAGGCAGAGGAATTTACTCCTCGTACCCAATCTATCTCGCTTCGCGTTGTCTCGGGCTGGTACGCGATTATCGCGAGCGTCTCGAGGCTCGCTTTGCCGAGGTCGCGCGCGAGCTCGCTTTCGCGAAGCTTCTTCACAATAGGTGAAGCGTCTGGAGATGTGCGAAGTTCTATCTCGTGCTCCGTTTCAACTAAGGTGACCCCACTGTCTTTGAGTGATGCTTGAAGCGCGTACACAATAGCTTTTAGTTCCTTTTCTGAAATATCAAGGAGCGCAGGAACTCTCTTTTTCTCAAGCGGTTCGCCCGAAGCAAAGAGGAGTGCGTGGAGTGCAGCCGGGGGCGTAAGCATATCCCTATTGTAGCCGTCTACACCCACTAGAGCAACGCGTCTCCCTGGGGATGAACTTGAGTGAGGTTAAACCTCACTCAAGTTAGCCGTAATGCGGGGCGGCCGAGGGGGAGGTGTGCGTGATATGGATGTCGCCGTGAACAGCGTGCTGCTCGGCGCCGATAGTGCCCTGCTTTACCAGCTCAAGAAGCGCGAGGAAGGAGACTATCACCTCTATCTTCTCCTTGGCTGATCCGGTAAAGTCTTTGAAAGAAAGCGAGAGCGCCCCCTTCACGCGCTCCGCAAGCTGGTCCATCATCTCCTCGATAGTCACGAGCGGGCGGACACGCGCGGTCGGGAGCTCCTCGACCTCTTCGCGCGCGGCAAGCACGCGCGCGAGAGCGTCGGTAAGCGCTTGAGCAGAGAGGTCGCGCGCAGGCGCGAACATAATTTCAGGCGCGCGCTCCCCTTCTTTTAGCATCACCGTCTTTCCGTAGATGCGGGAGAGCTCGCGCGTCGCTTCGCGTACGCGCTCATACGCGCTCAGGCGTCGCTTGAGGTCCTCCACATCTGCCGTCTCCTCTTCAGAGAGGGTGAGGTCGGGGATGAGCGACTTCGATTTGATGAGAAGGAGCGTTGCGGTAATTTGGATAAAGCTGGTTGCCTCTTCTACGGGAAATGTTTCCTGGGAGCGAACGTGTTGTACGAAATCTTCAGTAATCGAGGCAAGCGCGAGGTCGTTCACGAGGAGTTTGCGCGCCTCGATTAAATCAAGTAGTACCTCAAACGGCCCCTCATACGAATTCGTTTTTATTTTGAATTCCATTGTTCGATAAAGCGGAGGAGCAAGCGCACAGGTGCACCCGCAGCCCCCTTCGCGAGCTCTTCGCCCGGCGCCGCGGTCATCCGCGGCGCTATGTCGAGGTGTACCCACGGGCAAGAAAGTTCCTTCGCAAATTGCCAGAGGAACATCCCACCCTCTATTGCTCCACCGTACTTCCCACCAGGACTGTTTGAAGAGTTGGTCACGTCGGCAAACGTGCCTTGCACGTTCTCCTCATATTCGTCCCAGAGCGGGAGGCGCCAGACGTAATCTCCCGAGACTTCGGCATAGCTCTCAATCTCTTTCGCAAGCGTATCGTCGCGAGTGAAGAGCGCGCTCGCGTGGAGGCCGAGTGCCGACATCGCCGCTCCCGTGAGTGTCGCGACGTCAATCACCACCGCAGGATCAAAACGTTTTGCATAGGTAATGGCGTCAGCGAGAATGAGGCGACCCTCTGCGTCGGTGTTCAATACCTCAATAGTCTTCCCTGAAAGCGATTTCAAAATATCTCCAGGGCGATACGCATTGTTGCCGGGCATGTTCTCGACCGAGGGAATAAGTCCAATCACATGCGCCTTTACCTTGAGGCGCGCCGCGAGCGCTATGGTGTGGATAACCGACGCCGCTCCGGACATATCCATGTGCATTTCGTAAATACCAGATGTTGGCTTGAGGTTCAATCCGCCACTGTCGAAGGTGACCCCTTTACCTGCAAGAACAATCGGCTTCCCTTTCGCTCCCTTGCCTGCTCCCCGGTACTCCATAATCGTGAACGTCGGCTTCTCGCTTGAGCCCTTGGCGACGCCAAGGAGCGCTCCCATACCAAGCTTCTGCATTTCTTTCACCCCAAGTACAGTGACCTTGACCGGCAACCCCTTGACCGCATCTTTCGCCGCCCTTGCGAGCGTGGTCGGAGTCATGTCTCCACCGGGAGTGTTGGCAAGTGTTCGACACGCGTTTACCGCCTTCCCGATCTCCTGCCCTTTTTTAATAGCGTTGCCAACATCGCGCGGTACAGACGTATAGACGAGCACTTCCTCAACCATGCTCCACCCTTCTTTTGGCGCGGTTTTGAAATGGTTGAAGTCATAATTCGCCATCTCGAAGTTCTCTATCACGAGTTGCACAGCCTCCTCGATCGAGATGTTCTCCAAACAGGTAAATAATTCTGGTGTTGTATCAAATTGAACCGCTATCTTTTTCAGTTTGTGCGCCTTTGCGGTAGTAATAATCGAGCGACAGAAGATACGGAACTTGCGCAGATTCATCTCACCCACCTTTCCGGCACCCAGCTCGAGTGTCTCGACACCACTGTTGTGTATAAAACGCTTCGTACTTCTTGGCTTGTCTGTGAACACAACACGCACAAGATCTTTTCGTGCACCAGCAATGGTACCTGTTTTGAAGGTGATCTTCATTGTGAGAGGAGTGTGTCGATACGGTTCATATCACGCGGGAAGGCAGATGCCTCTTTGACGTTTGCGAGGTTGAGCATCCGCGCGGTGAGGCGCTCAAGGCCGGTAGAACACCCGCCGTGTGGGGGCATCCCGTACTTGAAGGCCTGGAGGTAGAAGGCGAATTTTTCTGGATCCATCCCGCGCTCGCTAATGCGCGCTACCATCTCGTCATAGTTGTGGATACGCTGTGCCCCGCTGTTTATCTCGAGTCCGCGGAAGAGAAGGTCGAATCCGCGTGACGCCCTGCCCTCTTTTGTCATGGTGTAGAACGCGCGCACATCGGTTGGGAATTCAGTAATGAAAACGAAGTCAGAGTCATGCTCCTTGAGTGCCCATTCACAGATTGCGCGCTCATGCTCGGGAGTCATGTCGTCTTCGCTCGGGACACCAAGCGTCTGGTGCGCCTCGGCGAGTGTGAGTACGGGGAACTTTTCCCCCAAGTGAGGCACCTCGGCACCGAGGCGAGCGAATTCGCTTGCGTGCTTCTCGCCCACCTCCTTTACTACATCGCGAAGAGCCGTCTCAAGGGCGTTCATCACGTCACGCTCGTCGTTGATAAAGCCCATCTCGAAGTCCATCTGGGTGAGCTCTGAGAGGTGGCGGGTAGTTGCGCTCTTCTCGGCACGGAAAATCTTGGCGATGGTAAACACGCGTTCAAAGGCTCCCACCATAATCTGCTTGTAGAGCTGAGGCGAGGTCGCGAGGTACGCGGTCTGGTCGTAGTAGTAGCCCACCTTGAAGACAGCGGCGCCGCCTTCGGCGTCGCCGCCCACGAGCGCAGGCGCGACGAACTCTACCATCTCCTGCTTCTTGAGCGCGTTGCGGTATGCGTCGAGGATAGTCGCCTGCACACTGAAGATGTCGCGGTCGCGCTCACTGCGGAGGGTGAAGGGGCGGTAGTCGAAACGCGTATCCAAATTCAAGTCGGTATCTTTCTCAAAGGGGAGCTCTTGTGCCACGGAGAGTATCTCAATACTCTTTATCTCGAGCTCTATATCGCCATTTTGTCTACCCGCTTGCACATTCTTCTCTGGGCGTTTATTGACAGTGCCTTCTACGCGCACCACATACTCGTTTCGCACCTCCTTTGCCGTTTCTATCGCCGGGCTCCCGGGGAGTACAACGCCCTGTACCAAGCCCGTGCGGTCGCGGAAGTCGAAGAAGACCATCTTCCCCTGGTCACGACGCACGTCTACCCATCCTGAAATAGACACCGTCTCCCCCGCGTGGCTCCCAAGTTCCACAATAAGCGTGCGTATCATATGTATATAAAATAACATACCCCGTGACAATCGATAAATCGAAAGTCACGGGGCTGCGTTTTTAGTACGCTACTAAAAACCGAGATTTCGGCACAGCGCAGTCCATCGGCAGAACCTTCACATTTTCATCCTCGAATGTTGCGTGGATGAAAAGATCCGCTTCCATCAGCCATTCCCCGGCCAACCGGAGCTTTTCTATTTTGTGTACCCACGCCTCACTTGAGTTAGCGTGGTCCACCCAGTGGAAAGTCCTACTCAGATACTTTCCGTCTTTGGAGCGTACTATGAAGCCCGGAACTCTCATGTCACCTCCATCACTCTTACTTTGCTTTCAACGAGATTGCCAAAAGCGCCTGGTAGGCATTAAACCATAATTAAAAAGTAGTAGCAAGCTACTTAGATACGCCAATAGCACGGCGCACCTGCTCCATCTTCGCTTCGCTCACGGCGCGCGCTTCGCGCGCGCCGGCTATCAGGACTTCATCCACAATACTTGGGTCCCCCTGGAGCTCTTCGTACTTCGTACGAATGGGCGCGAAACAGGTGTCGAGGTCTTCAATAAGCGCCTCTTTGAGCGCTTTGTAGCTCCCCTTGTGCTCCTCGTAGAGCGGAGCAAGCTCCGCTTCGCTCCTCACGAGC
>CAYGEV010000015.1:0-11647 GCA_964349035.1 uncultured Candidatus Saccharibacteria bacterium | reverse complement strand
ATTGTGTATGGTATGTCTAGTCTAGTTACCCATATGGGAGTGCGTGTTATGTTCCTTAAAGAAATGCTTGCTGGTTTGCAAGGAGAGCCGCGTTTCAACTTCTTTTCGTTTTCTGACGTCAATCCGGTCAGTGGCCGACAGAAACTACGAACGGTTGCTGCTCCAAACGACCACATGAAAGTCCTTCAAAAAAGATTTATCAAGCGTCTGCGAATGAACGAAAATGTCGAGGTACGAAAATGCCTTTTGCAATATGCAACGAGCTCGAACCCTGGAGATTCTCCATTGAAAAATATCAAGCAGCATGTGCAAAATCGGTTCTTTTATCTTCTCGACTTTTCGAACGCTTACCGAAGCGTAGACGCAAACGAACTAGCAGATGTTCTTGTGCGCCTGAATACGTTCCGCGGTTGCGATATAGTAGAGATGAAACGCTTCTTGCAGAAATACTTCTTTGACCAGGAGAAAGGAGGGCTCGTTCCAGGAGGAAACGCTTCACAGGACTTGTTCAATCTGTATGTTGGTGCGTTGATAGACAATAAAATCGGTGAGATTGCTCGGAGACAAAAGATTGTCTACACGCGATACATTGATGATCTCACTCTTTCTTCCTCTTCACTTATTTCGGAACAAACACGGCGTGAGATTCGGAAGCCGATTCTAGCAGCTGGCTTCCTGATTAACCACAAGAAGTGTGAGTATATCGATCTACAGAAACGAACTGCTCTTATAACTGGAATAGGAATTGCCGGTGGGGGACGGTTGTTTGTTCCACGCCCGTATGTCCGTAAAGTTATGGGGCTCATACATCGCGCCCAGACAAAAGGCGATGTGGATATAAGAAGGATCGACGGTATGATGGGGGTGCTAATTCAGATAAACAACATCGTCCATTCTCCGACCCAGCTCGAAAAGAAAGTCTTTGCGGAGTACAATCGCCTTAATAGATAGTCTTATCTTCGCAACTTTTATGTCCGCCCGTCTTTGGGGCGGACTCTTTTTTACATCTTCCACACAGAATCCTTGGTGCCTCCGACACCTTACCAAGCTCGGGAACGATAGAACAAAGCAGTCTATCCCCTATATATGACGGTCGTACTAAATGGGGGATATCATGCGAGACGGAAGTGTTCTCGGAGGTGCTTGTCATTCTCAATCTCTTCAACAACCATATACAGCACTGCCGACCCCACTTTCAGTTTCACTTTCAGTAAAGAGATAAATTCTTCGCAATCATACGGGAAGACCCACACGCTGTCTTGCAAACGAACAAAACCAAGCTCTTGCATCATGAGTCGAAGCCGGTCGCGAGTCTTACGTCGACGTTCTGGAACGTCAAAAATAATAACTCTCCACCGACCATCCCAGCGCCGTTTCTTGTGTAGATCAAGCTTCTCTTTCTCTAACGTGAAGGCAAGTTTCCTACGCCCAGCCTCGGTGATACGCGCGTACGACTTCCCATTCCGTTTCTCAAACTCAACATACCTCTGTGCTACGAGCCGCCCAAGCGCTGTTCGATACTTTGCTTTAAGGTGCGCCCGCTTTATGCTTGGCAGTTTCGCGAAAGCCATAAGAGCGTTCGGCACTATCGTCGTAGCAAGTGCAACCCCCGCAAGGGCCAGCGATGCAAGAAGTGCCTGTTGTATATGACTCTTTCTTCGCTTTATACGCGCATTTGTTTCAACTACCCCCATATCCCCAATATAGCACGGTCGTCTACTATTGGGGATAATTCTGAAACCCTCTGTTTATATCTTTTTGACTGAATCTTTTGTGATTTCCCACGTTTCGCCAAGTTCGGGGACAATCGCACGCAGGTCGAGGTAGTCGTGGATACGCTGGGCGAGGAATCGCTCGGTAACTGGCTCGCCGATAGCGGTAAACACCGCCTTCACCCGCCCACCCTTCTTCGCCTCCTCGGCAAAGCGCACCAGCTCGTCCCTATCTGCGTGTGCAGACCATCCGTGGATATTCTCTACCTTCGCGCGCACCTTCACCATAGCGCCATTAATACGTACGTTTGTTGCCCCCTCTACCAAGCGCCTTCCTGGGCTCCCGGGCGCCTGGTAGCCCACGATAATGAGAGTGGACTTCGGGTCTGGCAGATATTGTGTCTCCCACTTCCCTATGCGACCGCCGTGACTCATCCCTGCGCCAGCGATGATGATCTTCGTTCCTGGCGTGCCAGCAATGCGCTCAGAGTCTTCACGTGCAGCGGTCTGTGTGAGAAATGGAAAGGTAAAAATATTTCCCTCTTTTTTTATCTCCGCTTCTGCATCTGACTTAAAGTAAGTTGGTCCCCACTTCTCGTAGAGTGCGGTTACCTTGATCGCTAGCGGAGAGTCAAGAAACACCGGGATCTTCGGCAACTCTCCTGCTTCAAAGAAGTTCGAGAGCTCGTAGAGCATAAGCTGGGTACGCTCGAGCGAGAAGGCTGGGATAAGAATCGTCCCCCCGCGCCCTATCGCGCGCTTAAGCGTGTCGCGAAGCGTCGTTACCCTGTCTTCGTGATGCGGGTGCAAACGATCGCCGTATACGCTCTCCATCACCAACGCATCTATATCTTCTATTGGCTCCCAGTCTGGTAGGAGTGGCGAAGGCGAGTTGCCGATATCGCCTGTAATGGCGAGAGATGTGCTATCCTCACTTTTTATCCTCACGCTCGCCGAGCCAAGAATGTGCCCTGTGTTGCGCAGATATATAGAAAGCCCAGGTGCAACCTCTTTCTCCTCATGATATGCAAGTGTCTCGATGTGTGCGAGCGTCGCCTCTACGTCGTTCTCTTCGTAGAGAGGTGCCACGCCCTTCCTGTGTGCCTCTTGCCCCAATATACTCACGGAGTCACGCAATATGAGCTCGGCTAGATCGCGCGTGGGCGGGGTCATATATATTTTCCCACTAAAACCATCTCGGACGAGCTTCGGAAGTCGCCCCACGTGATCGAGATGTGCATGAGTGAGAACAAGCGCATTAATTGACGCCACTGAATATGGGAATGCGCCATACACACACTCCTCGCAGATATCTTGTCCTTGCTCAATACCGCAATCAACCAACACCTTCCCTTTCACGCCCTCAACCAAGAAGTTCGACCCTGTCACCTTCCCTGCCCCGCCATGAAAAGTTAGCTTCAATGCCATACGCCAACTTTACCATGCAAGTAAGCACAGCCACAGTAAAAACAGGTAGTAAGACTTGGCCTAGCGGCCCGGAGCGCGACCTGTTTTTGCTGTGGCTGTGCGTAACCTCTTTAGAATGCTTCTTCAGCGTTAATGTAATTAAAGCCGTTGTGCTTGTATTCGAAAAGCTCGTTGCCCGCAAAGAATCGCGCCACCTCTGCAACCCCGCCCTCAACACTGTCTGAGGCGTGAACTATGTTCGACTGAACAGAAAGTGAGAAGTCTCCACGGATCGTGCCGGCCGCTGCCTCATATGCCTTTGTCGGCCCAACGATAAGGCGGGTAGCCGCAACAGCTTCAATGCCAGAGAGCGCAATTATTACTACTGGCGATGCTTTCATAAAGTTCTTAATGCCAGCAAAAAACGGCTTGTCCTTGATGTGTGCATAGTGGGCCTCAAGAAGCGCGTCTTCAAGCTGTACCATCTTCATCCCCACGATCTTAAGCCCCTTGCGTTCAAGACGAGTAATAACATCGCCCACGAGCCCGCGCTGTATCGCGTCTGGCTTAAGGATAATAAGTGTCTTCTCTTCTTTTGGGTGAGTCATAAATTGGTATAAAAATAAATCGCCGATGGCGTGTGTAGACAGTATATCTGAAAATGTTCTTTTACGCTAGCAAATAAAAAAACCGGGCGGTGTGCCCGGCGCTACTCAAGTCTCCGCCAAAATCAAGGAACCGAAAGGTTTTCGCCCGACAAAACCAAATAATTACTCAGGATGAGTCTGAGCGACCACGTTGGTAGTTGCGCACAAAATCGTACGCACCATTCTGCTGAGACAGAACGATTACTATACCAGGGCAGCGACCCCTACTCTTCAAAAGAACATTCAGGATTGGCCTGCTACTAAATTTTCTGAACCCAATTGTGTCGGAGACTCAAGCATCGCTCGACCCTTTGATTTACCAGAAAAAGGATGTAATCTGGGATCTTCTCGATGACTACTTACTGCATCTAGTACCGGAGAACAGTTAACGTATGAGTGTTTCTCCGAATTCCGATCTTACGACATAGCAACGAAATTCTCAGAATTCGTCACTATACATTAAAGAATACAGGACGCAGCGCGATTTGCAAGAAAGTTACTTAGTTACGACAAGTGTACCGGACTTTTCTATTAAAATCGTGTGCTCGAAGTGGGCAGAGCGAGAGCCGTCTTTGGTGCGGTAGGTGTAGCCGTCTGCGTCGACAATCACCGCAGCCTTGCCAGCAGTAGATATCGGCTCGAGAGCAAGCACCATACCCTCTTCCAGAAGCTCTCCAGTGCCTCGCTTGCCAAAGTTAGGCACAAAGGGCTCCTCATGTACCCTCTCGCCCACCCCATGCCCTCCAAGCTCCTTTATGACCTTCAGTCCTGCTCCCTCAATTACCTGTTGTATAGCGTATGAAATGTCGCCAACGTGCCCACCAACCCTTGCCGCGGCAATTCCTGCAGTAAGTGACTCTTCGGTTGCGCGCATCATCTTCTTCGATGCTTCATCCACCTCTCCTATCGGCACGGTAATCGCGGCGTCAACAACAAGGCCCTTGTGGCGAAGCCCGAGATCGAGCCCTACAATATCACCCTCTTTAAGCGTCTTAATATTTTCATTTGGAATGCCGTGGACTACCTCATCATTGATAGAAACACAAAGCGACGCAGGAAATGGGCGCTCGGCGCCCTCGGGCGTATAGCCAAGAAAGCAGGGCTCGTCTCCCCCATCACGGATCATCTGCTCGGCAATATCTTCTAAGTCAGCTGTCGTAACTCCTGGCACCGATGCTTTTTTGAGCGCTCGGAGCACGCCTGCCAAGCGCTTCCCAGCTTCTATTAGGTCAGCTCGTTGCTGTGCGCCTGCAATAATCATAGACTAAGCATTTTCTGAATATCTGCAGCCACATTCTCTGGAGACTGCTCGCCATTAACTTCTACAAGGTATCCATTGTTCTTAAAAATTTCTATCGCTGGATTAGTATGTTCCTTATATTCTTCTAGACGCTTTGTTACCGCAGCATCATCTGCGCGACCTTCTATTTCTTTCCGCAGAGCGAGACGTCGCACAACCTCTTCGTCTGAGACTGCAATATTAAAAACGGTAAACGGCTTATTAAGCCATTGCATTGAGCTAATCACAAGCTCTGCTTCAGGCACCTTGCGATTAAACCCGTCAAAAATCGCTCCTACTCCATCGGGAATAGCGAAGAGCTCTCGTAAATAAAGATACATAGCAAACCAATGTGGAGCGAGTAACCCAGCATCGTTCTCCTCCTTAACTTTGCGTCCTACTGGAGTTTCTTCCGTAGCAATAGAACGAAAAAGCTTTCCTGAAGAAAGAACTTTCCATCCCGTCTTTTCTGCAAGAAGGGCTGCTTGAGTCCCCTTACCACACCCTGGCTTACCAAGAAAAAATATGATACGTGGTTCCATTATCTTACTTTACCACTTTTTATTTTAATATTCTCGAAGCGAAACCTGTGCATCGATCTTGTGCGCAAGGTCAAGCGCCACCTGAACAGCGATAAGGAGTGCCGTACCGCCGAAGACGATGGTCGTGATACCGGTGAGGCCCTGCACGATAGACGGTGCGATAGCGATAAGACCGAGGAAGCAAGCACCAGGGAGTGTGACGCGGTTTACGACGTTACCAATATACTCCTCTGTCTCACGTCCTGGGCGTACTCCTGGAACAAAGGCACCTGACTTTTGAAGATTGTCCGCGACACGCTTTGGTTCAAAGGTAACTGAAGTGTAGAAATAAGTGAAAAGAACAACAAGCGCGAAGTAGAATATGCCGTAATTCCACGGATTCGCGAGAAATGCGCTGTAACTAAAGGCTGCCCCGGTGGCAAACGCAACTCCGAGAGAGCTCAAGATCGAGAGAAACATTTGTGGGAGGAGGAGGAGCGAGAGAGCAAAGATAATTGGAATAACACCTGCCTGAAGGAGGCGGATAGGGAGATAGGTCGCTGCGCCTTGTGAGAGCGCCACGCCACGCACGGCGCGCGCGTAGGCGATTGGGATAGAACGCTCCGCATCAGAGACATTTACCACAGCATAAATCATCGCGAGACCAAGAATAACAAAGCCGAGATATGCAGGGATGCTTGCTGCGGTCGCAGCAAAGAGCGCCTGCGAGATGCTAGAAGGAAGTCCGGCAAGGATGCCAGTGAGAATGATGAGTGACACTCCATTTCCAATACCGAACTCTGTTACAAGCTCGCCGACCCACATAAGAAGCATCGATCCTGCGGCAACAATCGCGATATTAGCTATAAGCGCCGTGGCATCAAGCGCGCCAATAACGCCCTGTCCCTGAAGGAGAAAAAGAAAAGCGATAGCCTCAACAATCGCTATAGGGACCGTAAGAAGTCGTGTCCAGCTGATAAATTTCGCGCGCCCCGCCTCCCCTTCTTCAAAATACGCTTGCTTAACCTGCGGGAAGATAATTGTTGCAAGTTGCATGATAATTGATGCGGTAATATATGGGCCAACGCCAAGCATCACAATGGAAAGCTGAGAGAGCCCTCCTCCAGAAAAAATATTCAAAAGCCCAAAGAATTGATTGTTGGCAAAGAATGCGGCGAGTGCATTTTTATCAATTCCAGGAATAGGAACCGAGGCGAGCAACCGAAACACCGCAAGTGCTCCAAGCAGGAATAAGATACGTGCACGAATTTGTGAGTCAGTGAACGCGAGCTTTAATTTACGAAAAAATGAATTAAGCATGGATGGTGCCTCCCGCCTTTTCAATCATTGAACGAGCGGGTGCTGATAAGCCACAGCCGACGACGAGCACCGCCTTTGAGATGGTGCCGGTACCAAGAATCTTCACCAGAGGAGCACGGCCCTTCGCGCGACGTACAAGACCTTTTGCAAGAAGTGTTGCAGGAGAAACTGTCTCGCCTGCCTTGTAAGAATCCTCAATGGTGCCAAGGTTTACAGCAGAGGCGGAGATGCGGTTCGTACGGACGGTGCGCGCGCGGTTTTCGCCGTGCCCACGAAGCTTTGGGAGCTTTTTGATTAAATCGCGTACCTCTGGTCGAACCTTGTGCCCAGCGCGCGCCGTCTGTCCCTTGCCTCCGTGGCCAGATGTTTTGCCGCGCTTACCACCACGCCCAACAGGCGGATTCTTTTTATTCTTCGTACGAGGCGTGAGGGAATTGAGTTGCATAGATAAAGAAATTATACCGCACCTGCCTGCGCAGACAGGCGAAGCTTCTGAAGCGCGGCAACCGTAGCGCGTGCAACCGTAAGCTTGTTCTTTGAGCGCGAATGGATCTTCGTTACAACGTCAGTTACACCACCAAGGTCGAGTACGGTACGTACAGCTGAGCCTGCGACAAGCCCGCGACCTTTTGAAGGAATAATCTCCACGGTCGAAGATGCATACTTCGCCATTACTTGGTGAGGAATGGTCCCAGAAGCTGTGCGACGAATGGTGATGAGGTGCTTCTTCGCATCCCGAACTGCCTTGTCTATAGCTAGAGCAGTATCAACGCCCTTCCCAAGACCTACACCGACACGGCCCTTCTTGTCACCAATAACCACAACAAGGCTGAAGTTGAAGCGGCGGCCTCCTGCCATCACACGAGCAACGCGACGCGCATCGATAGTTACCTGCTCAAATTCTCCGCGCTCGCGTGGAGCGCGCTGAGAATTTCCGCGCGATGAGCGAGAGCGGAGGGCGCCACGCTCTTTCGCGCGTGGCTCTGCAGGACTCACCTCTTTGACAGGAGCTGTTGCAACTGCAATCTCCTCCCCCTCTTTTGTGATCTCTGTGTCAGTCATAAAATATATTAGAAGATAAGGCCACCTTCTCGTGCGGCATCGGCAAGTATCTTCACCTGTCCAGCGTAGCGATACCCTCCGCGATCAAAAACGACTTTGGTAATTCCAATAGCTTTTGCTGATTTCGCAATGGCCTCACCAACCGCCTTAGCTTGTGCAGACTGTGGGCCCTTAACCTCGCGACCATGCGATGCGACAATAGTGTGCCCCTTTGTGTCGTCTATAAGCTGTGCCGAGACAAAGCGGTTACTCTTGAATACTGCAAGACGTGGACAAAGAGCTGTACCTTCAATGCGCGCGCGAATACGAATGCGACGACGAATGCGCGATTCTCTTTTTGTAGTACGTGCGTGTTTCATATAATAATTTATACGGCCTTCTTGCCTTGCTTACGAAGAATAACCTCTCCTTCGTAACGGATCCCCTTGCCAAGATATGGCTCTGGTGGTTTTACGCGACGCACGTCTGCTGCAAATTGTCCGAGCGTCTCCTTGTCAGAGCTCTCAAGCTTGAGCACGTTTTTTTCAACTGTTGCTGTAACTGCATCAGGAATAGGGAGAGATACGGTATGTGAAAAACCTACAGTGAGGACAACATCTTTCCCTTTTATCTCCATACGATATCCGACTCCGTCCAAGATAAGTTTCTTTACGTATGGGGTTTCTGTGCCGGCAATCATATTCTTCACATGCGAAGCAAAGGTTCCGGAGAGAGCCTTTGAAAGACGCGAGCTGTCTTTTGGAAGAATCTTTACGCTGTTTTCCTCTACAGTAATAGATACGAGTGGGTGCACGCGCTTCGTGAGCGTGCCTTTCGCTCCTTTGACCGAAACGACTCCCCCCTCAACAGAGATAGATGCCTTGCCGAGTATGATTGGTTTTTTTGTAAGTCGAGACATATGTGTACTGGATTACCAAATTTCGAACAGATCTTCACCACCCACATGGTTTTTGCGAGCTTCAGCATCCGAAATAATCCCCATTGATGAAGAAATAATACGTGCCCCTGTTCCACCCTTCACGCGATGCTCTTCCGTGTGTGCTCCGTAGAGGCGACGTCCTGGCTTACTCACACGTGATACTCCACGAAGTTTCGGGTTTCCGTGTTCGTCGTTTGCAAGCGTAACAACTAACATTTTCTTTATGGTGTCTCCTTCTACATCAACGCTTTTAAGAAATCCGAGTTCTTTGAGCTTCTTTGCGATTTGCGTAAGAAATGTTGAATGTTGTGTGCGCACCTCTTCCTTGCCGATCATTGCAGCATTTTGAAGACGGATTATGAAATCTCCAACGCGGTCGGTTACCATGATGCTTTCTTTACTCCTGGTATCTTCCCTTCGCGAGCAAGATTACGAAACTCAATGCGAGAGAGCCCAAAGGTGCGCATATATCCACGGCTTCGCCCCGAGATAGCGCAACGATTCTTTAGGCGCACTGGAGACGAGTTGCGAGGCAATGCCTGAAGACCGGCCGAGTCTCCAGCTTTCTTAAGCGCAGCGCGCTTCACCGCGTACTTCTGTACGAGGGCGAGCTTTTTTGCATATCGTGCAAGCTGGGATTTCTTTGCCATAAAAAATAAAGCCCCGAAGAGCGTATCTATAGAGTATCAGCGTTTTGTGTTAGCGTCAACGATGAGCGGCATCCCGATAAGACGTAGAAACGCCTCAGCCTCTTGCTTGCTCTTTGCCGTTGTAACGATGGTAACCGCAAGCCCAAATACGTCCTTTATATCCTCGTCCGAGGTCTCAGGAAAAATGGTGTGTTCTTTGATACCTACGGTAATGTTACCCATTGCATCAACAGCATTCGGTGAAAGCCCGCGGAAGTCACGCGTACGAGGAAGCGCAATGTGAATGAGTTTGTCAATAAAATCATACATACGCGCACCACGGAGCGTCACTTGGAGCCCTACCGTGTCCCCCTCACGCACCTTAAATGACGCAATGGATGCTTTCGCCGAACGAGGAGCCGGCTTTTGTCCTGTTATCTTTGCAAGACGGTCGCTTATGAGCTCAATAACCTTCTTGTCGCGCTTTTTGCCCACACCAGAAGAGACTGTTATTTTCTGTATACGTGGTGACTGCATCGGGCTTGTATAGCCGAAAGTTTCAGAGAGTTTGGCGTATGCTTCTTGCTGGCGTTGTTTAGTGATAGACATATTATTTTTGATACTTGACTATGCAGATACGCGAGCGACATTTGATACGTCGATAGCGCGTGGACGCTCGACAATACGTCCTGCCTTGCCACCTACGCCGCGCAAGTGGCGCTTTGCAATGGCGATCCCATCTACAACAATGGCGTGTTCTCGCGGAAGTGCGCGAAGCACTTTCCCGGACTTTCCTTTATCCTTGCCGGTGAGCACTTTAACGGTATCTCCTTTTTTAATATTCATAAGAAAATGATTATACGACCTCAGGAGCGAGCGAGACGATCGAGTGCCATCCGTCCTCGGAAAGCTCGCGAGGTACTGGTCCAAATATGCGCGTCCCTTTTGGCGCCATTTCTTTACCCTGTTTTTCAATAAGAACGACCGCGTTCTCGTCAAAACGAAGATACGATCCGTCCTTACGGGCGAAAGGTGCAACCTGACGCACAACAACAGCACGAAAGATATCTTTCTTCTTTACTGCCTTACGAGGCTGTGCTGTCTGGATAGACACAACCACAGTATCGCCGATACCTGCGTAACGACGCTTGCTTCCTCCAAGCACCTTAAAGATGCGGGCAATCTGTCCGCCTGAATTATCTGCCACCATAACGATTGATTGGGGTTGCAACATATTTATTGTTCGTTTGCTCTACGGACTGTCTTTGTTGAGTCAATTGCAAAGCGCTTAAGTTTAGATATTGGGCGAGTTGAGACAATAGTTACTGTGTCTCCCACTTGTGCAGTATTACCAGGATCGTGCGCAAGATACTTCTTTGAGCGCACAAAATACTTCTTGTACTTTTCATTCTTCACGTAGCGATCTATCTTGACGGTGGCAGTGTCCTTCATGGCGGTCTTTACGACCGTTCCGACAAATGATTGGTGGCGAGAAGTAGTGTGTTCCATGGTAATTATGCGACTTTGTTTGTTCGAGCCTGCTTCTCGGTCAAGACACGCGCGATAGTGCGACGAAGCTTGCGCGGTGAGTTTGAGTCCTTAGCGCGAGCGCCACGAGCAGAAAACCGCTCAGTACGAAGCGTTGTGCGCGTATCTACAAGAAGCTTCGTAAGCTCCTGGTCTGTCTTTGTCGTCATTATATCTCTTTTTGTCATAAAAATAAGAAAAAAGCAAATTAGACGCGCGCTACGATAGACGTACGCACAGGAAGCTTCATACCAGCTTGACGCAAATGCGCGCGCGCGATCTTGTCTTCTACACCATCGAGCTCGAAGAGTATTCGTCCAGGACGAACCTCAAAAACGTATTTCTTTGGGTCTCCCTTACCGCTACCCATTCCCACCTCTGCTGGTTTCGCTGTTACTGGACGATCTGGGAAGATACGGATCCAGAGTTTACCCGTTTTTGCGACTGAGCGCGTAAGCACCTTACGTGCAGACTCTATCTGATTGCTCGTCACACGAGCGTTTGAGAGGGCCTTGAGCCCATACGAACCGAAAGACACTCTTGTACCGCGCGTGTCAGGACGATTTAAGCTCTTCGCGCTTTGCGCTGAGTCTGCCACTTGCGATGCTTTACTTTTTTAGGAAA
>CAYGEV010000014.1:0-11725 GCA_964349035.1 uncultured Candidatus Saccharibacteria bacterium | reverse complement strand
ACTACACATTGTTCCTGACAAACAGAAGAGGACCGCGGGTGGACAGCGCTCTACACGCGAGAGCGAGCTTGAGAAAATTAAAGACGCACACCCGATTGTGGCGGAGATCCTCGAGTATCGCGAACTAAAAAAACTTTTGTCTACTTATATTGACGCTCTCCCACCGCTTCTTGACGCAAAGAACCGTCTCCACGCACAGTTCTTACAAACGGGCACCACCACAGGACGTATGGCGAGCCAGAATCCAAACTTACAAAATATTCCCCTTCGGTCTCTACGCGGACAAAGGATTCGTCACGCGTTCCTTCCCTCAGAGGGATACACGCTCGTTTCGTTCGACTATTCTCAAGTGGAACTCCGTATCGCGGCCATCCTTTCTGGTGACGAGAAGCTCTGTGCCATCTTTCGAAGCGGACGCGACGTGCACACCGAGGTCGCATCTTCCGTGTTCCACGTCGCGCCCGAGGTAGTAGATGCAGAGATGCGCCATAGAGCGAAGACGATAAACTTTGGCATCCTCTACGGCATGGGGGTGAACGCGCTTAGGACACAGCTCGGCTCAACTACAGCCGAGGCGCACCAATTTCTTGACAACTACTTCAGCACCTTCAAGACTCTTTCTGAATATCTGGAAACGACCAAGGGCTTTGCGCGCAAACACGGATACACAGAAACACTTTTTGGTCGCCGCCGCCAATTCCCAGAGATGAAGTCCGCTCTTCCATATGTGCGTGCGCAAGCAGAACGAATGGCGATCAACGCGCCTATCCAGGGAACGCAGGCAGACATTATCAAGCTCGCGATGGCGCGCGCCGACGCTTCTCTCGTTGGCGGAAGCGCGCACCTCTTGCTCCAAGTGCACGACGAGCTCGTATATGAAATCCGTACGGCGGACGTAGACGACGTGAGAGGAAAGATTAAGAACATTATGGAGTCAGTTTTAACACCTGAACAGACGAACGGAGTGCCGATTCTCGTAACTACAAAAATTGGGCCCGACTGGGGCTCACTAAAGACCGTATGATCTACCTCTTTTACGGAAGCGATGTTGAGCACGTGCGCAAAAAGGCTTTTGCTTGGGTGGCTGCCGCACGCGCAAAAGAGCCAAACCTTGAGTACATGCGGCTTGCAAGAGAAGATCTCTCTCCATCGGCACTAGAGGAAATAATTTCTTCAGGAGGGCTTTTTGTGAGGCGATTACTCGTGGTGCTCGATGACCCATTTCCTACAGCTCGAGCACAGAATGAAGAAAGCGAAGAGGAGGCGCCTAGTGGCTCATGTGTTGAGGATTATATTGACGCACTCGCAAGCTCCGACAACGCCGTGCTTATTGTGGCGCCAAAGCTTCTTGCTACAAAGGCGAAGAAGATTGCCGCCAAAGCAAAGGCGGTATACACGTTTGATAAACCGTCAGAAGCGAAACGAGGGTTTAATGCGCCACTGCCTGATGCGCTTGCGGCGCGTAGTCGCGAGAAACTCTGGCTCGAAGTCACTCGCGCGCTTCGCACAGGCGATGCTCCCGAGATGCTTCACGGGCTCTTGCACTGGAAGGCGCGCCAGCTTATGGAGCGCGGAAGCCGAGACTGGAAGCCCCAAGAAGCGCGCGAGCTCTCGCTCGCGCTTATTGAGCTTCTGCAATCCTCCCGTCGCGGAGGCCTCCCGCTCGCTATCGCCCTTGAGCGCTTCGCGCTCTCTATCTAAAAAGAGGAAGGTCAGACCCTCCTCTTTTGTTTGTTGTGCGCCCGGTTGGGAACGATCCAACGACCTTCTCCTTAAAAGGGAGCTGCTCTACCAGCTGAGCTACGGGCGCATGTATAAAACCTACCACTTACTACACTTCTTTTCTAGTAGCTAAACGCATCTACGGTTTTGCCGTTTGCGTCGAGGAGCTTCACAATTTCATTTCGCGTTTTCCAGAGAGGAGAGGTGCGCCCAAGGTAAATGCGCCAGGTCTTTCCTTCAAAGTCCGCATCGTTTTTGTGCGCCTGCAAACAGCCATTATAATTAAGGTATGTGGTGAGGAAACTTTGGCACGCGTTTGAGACGCCCAAGGGTGGCGTGAGCATTACTTGGCATCGAGATATGGTTTTTGTGTAATCTACACATGCCCAATCGCGCGCATAGTTGGGGCCATAGCGGTCTTCAAGCTCGGTTGATGGAGTTGGACAATGTTGTGGGAGAGATGGAGAAAACTTCTGGAAACTACTAAAATACCCGATACACTTATTTTCACGGAAAGACGCTCCTAATGGAGACACGCCAGAAGTGATAATCGCACGGTCGCCCGGAGAGAGCACGATATTTTCTTGTGCATTCACGATACCGGAAACAGGGGTTTCTGTACCGCGAGGGATTATGCTTGCGCTCCCAGAAGCCTCACTCACAAGACGCCAATCAGAGATTGTGATAGGCACGCCTGCGTTTTGAGGAACAGTAATCTCAATGTATTCATTCTTCGGTTCTGACCCGGCATTACGCACGTTTCTGTTTAGGCGTACGACCCCACGGAATGGAGATGGTGTACCAAAGACCCCTCCGCCCCCAATGCTCGACGTCGCGGTTGCGGTACTTGGAGTATGGCGGTAATTGCCAGACCTTGATCCAAGCTCAATACTGCTGTTCCCGATGCCGTAGGGAGCACGAGGGAATGAGAGATAGGTACCACCACCAAGCTCTTCTGGCTTCTGCAGACTCGGACCCGTGAAGGCGATTGGATGGAGTGGGCCTCCAGACGCTATCCAAAATATGAAGATGAAGACAAGCACTCCAAGGAAAAACCAAGCATCATGTTGCATAAATGGAATTGTATCAAACTTTCTTCTTGAGCAGGATAAGTTCCTCGCGCACCACGGTCGCATCATCCCACGGGATTCTTGCGCCATTGGCGCTCATGATATATGGGTCGGTACCTTTTCCGCTGATAAGAACAGCGTCTCCAGTGCTTGCGTGCGCGATCGCGTATCGGATTGCTTCTCTGCGATCTAGAATTATTGTCGGCTGGCGACTCATGCTCGTTGTCATCGCGGAAATGATCTCCATCGGGTTTTCGTCATATGGGTCTTCGTTGGTAAGAATAACCAGAGAGCACGCCTCGTCAGCGATGCGCCCCATAACAGGGCGCTTCCAGGTATCGCGCCCTCCACCAGTGTTGCCGAGCACGCAGATTTTGCGAACAGGATATGCGCGGTAGAGCGCCATGAGCGAGTCAGGCGTATGAGCATAATCAACGACGACCGAGAAGTCTTGCCCCATGTCGATGCGTTCGGTACGGCCCGGAATACGCGCAAGCTCGGCGAGCGCCGCGCTCGCCGAGGGTACGCTGACACCGACAAAGGCGGCGGCTTTAATGACGGCGAGCGCGTTCATAATGTTAAAGCTCCCCGGGAGGCGGAGGTTGAAGCGAGTTCCTTCATAGGAGAAGGCGACCGTACCCGCGCCGAGCTCGACCTCTTGCGCGTCAGTATAGGAAAAGGGGAGCCGTTTCTCGACCGGGAGGGCGAGGTAGGGCGCGCTCTGCAGATCGTCTGCGTTTGCAATAATTGCCCGTGGACATTTTGAAGACTTGGCGAGCTCAAGACCGATGGAGAATTTCGCCCGCGCATAATTCTCAAACGAGCCGTGCGACTCGATGTGTTCCTTCTGTAGGTTGGTAAAGATAAGAGCGTCAAGATAGAGAAATCGATTACGATATTGGAGCGCCGCCTCGGAAGTTATTTCAACCACCGCATGCGTCACCCCCATTTTGACGGCCTCTGCAAGAAATTTCTGAATAAAGCCACGCCCAGGCATGGTCATCTTGTGTGTATTTGGGCGTGTCTCGTTGAGGATCGCGAAACGGATTGTGCCAGCTACGGCCGTCTTGTAGCCAGCACGCATCAAAGTTGCATAGAGCATTTCGGTAACCGAGGACTTTCCCTTCGTGCCAGTCACGCCTATCACCGTGAGCCTCTTTGCGGGGAAGCCATACCACACGGCCGAGAGAAGCGCCCAGGCGAAGTGGTATGGAGCAAGCAAGAATCTGCGGACATGGCGCATACTTATTTTGCAGAAAGAGCGGCCTTGAGGCGTGCATCCTTCCCAACGACAGCATCAGACACTCCTTGGAGCGCCTTGCGCGCCTCGCGCTCGGTGTAGCCGAGCGCGACCAAGGTGTCGAAGACTTCACCGTCTGCGTCGCTGTGTGCCTTTGGGCCCACCTTGTCTGCGAGCTCAACCAGCATTTTTTCCGCACTTTTCTTGCCGAGCCCGACGACCTTGGTGAGGTACTGGAGGTCGCGCTTACTGATCGCTCCCTCAAGCGCCTCACGCGTTGAGCGGCGGAGGATGCTAAGGCCCGTCTTCGGGCCGATGCCCGACACCGAGATAATGAGCTCGAAGAAATCTCGGTCATCAGAAGAGGTAAACCCGTACATATCCATACCGTCTTGCCTCACTGCGAGGTAGGTAGCAAGCGACGCTTCGTGTCCAACCGTAAGTGCCCCGAGCGAGTGCATCCGCACCTCGACGCCGAAACCCACCACTTCGATAATGGCACTTGTCGGACTAACCGAGAGCACCCTGCCTCGTATAGAGCGAATCATGTTCTCTATAATACTCCCTTTGTGAATATTTGCTTTTTTATGCAAAAGCGATAAGATACATCCTATATGGCAATCACCAGCTCAGCAAAGAAGGCAATACGCGTTTCTGCAAAGAAACACGTCTTTAACGCGCGCCGCAAGGACACGCTTCGCGACACGACCAAGACCCTCAACAAGGCACTTCTTGCAAAGGACGTGAAGGGGGCAGAGGCGCTTCTCTCTGGAGCATACAAGGCGATTGATAAGGCGAGGAAGACCGGGGTGATTAAGGCGAACACAGCAGCCCGCAAGAAGTCTCGCCTCGCGCTCGCTATCGCTCGCGCGAAAAAAGCGTAATCTCAGCAGGACCGCCGGGGACGACATCTCGGGCACAAAATGAAAAAACGGCACTTGCGCCGCTTTTTCATTTTGTGCTCCCGGTGGGAATCGAACCTACATTACATCCTCCGCAAGGATGCGTCCTATCCATTGAACGACGGGAGCAATACTGAATGTATATCAGAAGCCGAGCCACCCCGCCACTATATCGACAAGTGTTGGCGGGTGATCCTCTTCGTTCACATGTGTAGCAAAGACACTCTGTATTGCTTGCGGAGATACGCCGGAGATGGGGATGACGAGATGCGGAGAGAGGAGGCTCGCTGTTTTTATTGAGAGGAGTGAGGACGAGACATCATCATCTCCCTCCCAGAGAGAGAAAGAAATCATCTTTTCGTATGGATGAAACTCATCGCCAATAAAAAGACCCTGCTCGGTAATATTAAAAGTGTGAAGAGGGGGTTCCTTGTGTGCGTGCACCATTAGTGCGCCAGCGGCGAGAACAATTACAATTGCGAGTAGATAATTATCAAAAAGAACAGCCGCCACAGAAAGAGATATGGCAATAATCCCTAATGCCCAATACCAGTCTGCCGTCTTCGGGCGATGCTCGTATTCTTTTCCTGTCCAGCTGAAGAGTGGAGCTCGGTCCATACGCATATGATAGCAGGAGTTTCTTCCCCGACGTGTATTGCATGTGCAGAATGCGTCTTTAAATCACTTTTATCTTAGCCCTAAAAACACTGGCGGTGAAATAGTAGCCTTTGCGCGCACAGGGCGGGCGTGGCAAGCACATCCAGATTTGTTTGTGCCTAGCACAATCCGCTTTATGAGTTACCACCGAGTTCGGTCGGAGGCACAGAGTTTCTATCTGCGGAGAGGGTGGGATTCGAACCCACGGTACCTTTCAGTACTTCGGTTTTCAAGACCGACGCGATCGACCGCTCTGCCACCTCTCCCTCGTTATGACTGTACTACAAGTTCTTCTTTGGGGGGAACAATAACCGACTCAGAAGTTTTCGGGCGGAACCAGATAAGGTAAATGATTTCTAGAATACCCGCCGTGTTAAGGACGAGAAGTGCCACAAACCATTTCTTCTGCCCCGCGCGAGCAGAATACCATACCGCAAAGACTTTCAAAACTAAGACGAAGAGCGCCACAATGATAAGAAAGAGTATTCCTATGTTAATCACTGGGGCTGGAAGGCTGAGGAAGACAGAAGAAAGAGTCTCGTGCATATATGGACAGTATACCTTACACTCTCTAATATGCGATTTCTCGGCATTGATTACGGCAGTGTGCGGGTCGGGCTCGCGCTCTCAGACGAGAGTGGGGCGATGGGCTTTCCGCATAAAGTACTGCAGAACACACCTCGCTTGCTCGAGGAGGTGGTAGAACTCGTGCGCACAGAGCACGTCGGGAAGATTGTCCTCGGCGATTCGCGCACGCTCTCGGGCGGGGAGAATCCTATTGCGAGAGAGGCGCGCGCCTTCGGCGCGCGCCTTCTGGACGCGACTGGCGTGCCGGTTGCGTACGAGTCGGAGGTATTTACGAGCGTCGAAGCGCGCCGCGCGCCACACAAGGTAGAGAAAAATCGCTCGCCAAAGTCGCACGAGGCAGTTGACGCCTCTGCTGCGGCGATTATTCTTACCTCATATCTCTCTCGCACATGAGCAAACCACAAATAACCATAGACGAATTTAGTAAAATAGAGGTGCAAATTGGCATCGTAGTGTCTGCAGAGCGCGTGCCAGAGACAGATAAGCTCCTGCGCCTGATGGTGGACTTCGGCGAAGAAGCGGGCCTGCGCCAAATCGTTTCGGGAATCGCGAAGTACGTTCCAGAACCAGAAACGCTCGTGGGGCGCCAGCTTGCATTTGTCACGAACCTCGAACCGCGCACCATTAAAGGGCTTGAGAGCAATGGCATGCTTTTTGCTGTAGGAAGTGATGAGACATTTGCTTTTGTTATTCCTGACAGACAAGTTCCTCCTGGCACCAGCGCACACTAAGGGTAACCCACGGTATACTAGAGGCATGTCCTCGGTTTTTAATAATCGTCTTCGCATAGCTCTTGCTCCGCCACGCTATATAGCTCCACCTCTTTCTGGAATTGACATATCGACAAGCGGAGTGAAGGTTGTCCGTCTTGTCGAAGAAACGAATGGAATTGTTTTAAAAGACTATTCTCAGATTCAACTACCTCTTGGCGCATTTATCGATGGGGAGATTGTTGATCGTGCGACCGTCATTTCAGCACTGAAGGAGGCAGCAAAGACCGCAAACGTTATAAGCGCCAACGTTGCTCTCTCAGAATCAAAATCGTATTTATTCGAAACTACAATTCCTGGCAAAGATAAATCAGAATGGAGGACCGGAGTTGAACAGCGCCTCGACGAGCTTATTCCTCTTCCTCCACAGGAGGCCGTCTTCGACATTGTTGGGGTTGGGCGCAAAGAGGAAGAAGAGGAGGCGGTTGTTGGCGTTGGTTTTGCGAGAAGGATTGTAGATGAAATGCTTTCTGTATTTGATGAAGCAAAAATTGGGGTTCGCGCACTTGAAGAGGAGACATTTTCTATGACACGAGCGCTGATTCCACGCGGAGACATGTCCACTATTCTTATTATAGACATTGGAAAGACGACCACAAAAATAAGTATCATAACGGATGGGATTCCGCGCTTCTCTACTACGATAGGTGTAGGGGGGCACTCACTCACTCTTGCCATACAAAAGCACTTCAAGGTAACAGAAGAGGAGGCGCGAGGAGTGAAGGAAGATCGCGGTATTGTCCCAGCGCCAGGGAACGAGGAATATCTAGGAGCCATGCTTTCTACAGTTTCCGTTATTCGTGATGAGATCTCGATTCGTCTGCGGTATTGGGAAGAGCATGCCGTATCCAAAGGAATACATCCAGCCGTGTCGCGAGCGATCCTTACAGGAGGGAACGCCTCACTGCGTGGGCTCCCCGAATACTTGGAAAGCACACTTCATATCCCAGTAACAAAAGGAAATGTCTTTACTAACTTCGCCCCACGCACAGAATGGAAGACATCTCTTTCTGGCGCCGAGTCTCTTGCGTACACAACAGCAATAGGACTAGCCCTTCGCGACCACCAATATGAATAATAAAGAAATCAACCTATTGCCTGATGATCGCCAAAAAGCCTTGGCGAACGCATACTGGGTGCGCTTCGGCACTGTAGTAATTATGGTAACTACCGGGCTTGTTCTTGCCGCTGGACTCCTCCTCATTCCTTCTTACGTATTTCTCAATATAAACATCGACATAAAACAAAGAGATCTTGCGCGCATTGAGGAAATCCTTGCTTCTTCTGACGAGAAAGAGCTACTCACAAGACTGAAGGCGTTTGAGGCAGAGGCGACAAAACTAAGCGACCTTGAGAGCTCTTCGCTCGCTACCAAAACAATTACATCAATCCTTTCTGTTCCACACAATGAAGTTTCGCTTTCTGGATTTTCTTATGTATCTGCGGCAGGCAAGGCCCCAAGACAGATCATCGTCTCAGGAGTTGCTGACTCAAGAGAGGCGCTGCACCAATACCAGGTCGTTCTTAAGGAACTAGAAAAAGTTACTTCAGCAGAACTCCCAGTTTCTACATATACTAAAGACTCAAACATCCCATTCAGTATTACCGTATCTTTTCTACCATGAAACCATCCACATCCTCACTCGTCGGTGCACTGACTATGTTTATAGTTGTGAGTATCGTATATGGAATGTGGTATATGCGCGTAGCAGATGAAAGCGTAGAAGTTTTCAGATTACAAAATGATCTTTCCTCTAAAAATGATCTTGTTCATAGGATTTCTGCGGCGCGAGCTACTCTTCAGAAGAACGATGATCCGACACACAATCTATCTAAATATTTTATAGACAAGACAGAGGTCGCTTCATTTATATCTACACTTGAAAGGACGGCAAAAAAGAATGGAGCATCTCTTGAGGTGGTGGCAGTCTCGACAGACATAATTAAAGCATCACCAACGCTCTCGTTTACTCTCGGGGTAGAGGGCTCCTTTAATGAGCTTATGCAAACACTTGGAGCTATTGAGTACGCTCCTTACCATATTTCTTTTTCTGGAGTAATGCTTACTAAGAATGAGAAGTTGTGGCAAGCTGAAGTAAAGATGCTTGTCAGCTCAACACAATAAACCTATGTCACTTATTGATTCAATTAAAAATAGCATTCATGGTTACCAGAAAGGGAAGATCATTCGACTCGACCCTGTCCGCAACTGGCTCGTACTTCTCGCAATTGCTCTTGTTGGTTTTATAAATATTATTGCGCTAAACGTTTGGACATTTAATCGTATTGCTAACGGGCACATTCTTAATGCTTCTTCAGCAGAAACACAGGCAACCACAACAACACCTTCATTTGAAGAGATAGAAAATATTATTATGTCTAGAGAAGAAGAGGTGAAGAAATACCAAACAAATTATAAATTTAGAGATCCATCGCTTTAGCAGCCCTTGGTAAGAGAGCTGAGGTGCGCTAGGGTAATGGTAGGGGAATGCTCCCATAGCTCAATGGATAGAGCTGCGGACTTCTAAGCCGTCGATGTTGGTTCGATTCCAGCTGGGAGCACACACATCTTTTTTGTATTTTTAAAATAGGGCTGTGGATATCTTGGGTAGGGGGCGTGCAGGGTAATCCCACCAAACAGAGCTTCTCATTAATATGAATCGAGCTTACTTACCGAGCCACTACGGGATACCGTTAGCATGGAGTTTTTTGTTGACCATGCGTCCTGCAGCCGACCTAGAAAACGCAGTAAATATAACCTCGTCTTGCCGAGATTTAATAGCTCGGCGAGACGAGATATGTTTTGTACATCTTTTAAAATTAACTCATATATAAATCCAAATTACTACGGGATCATCGCATAGACCTCTAAATCCACACCAAACACATTTTTATAATGAAAATTATACCCACTTAAGGCATCACAAGAGAACCTCCTTAAATAAAGAACCACAAGACAAATTCCTGACAGGAGAACCATTTAGGGCAGGGCATATTCTGGACACTTTTTCTGACCATTTTTGGCACGCAAAAAACAGAGATTTACCTGAATAAGGTTATTATAAATGTATCAAAAATCATATGGTCGTTTTGACGACAAATGGCTTGAAATAAGACCCAAATGAGCGACATCAAATTACCAGAGGAAGTCACAGAACTCATCTCTTCGAAAGATGCTGCGTTTGCATATGGAGTGACTCATGATCATATCTCAAGACTCTGTCGACAGAAGAAGATTTCTGGAATATTGCAGGGCGGCGTTTGGATGGTTGAGAAGGAGTCTCTTACAAACTTTTTCGAGGGCAGTCGTCACAAACACCAGATACACCCATTTGACGACACGTACTCTTTGTATCAAAAGGCAGACCCCTACACCAACAACGCCTCCACAGAGAAAGTGGGGACGGAGGGCATGGTTGATGCACAAAAACCACTTGATACCAACGTAACTGCTACACCTAAAAATTCGGACAGAAGAACTCCTTCAACAAATCTTTCTCATCAGTGGCAGACATTTGTCCGCGGAATGTTTGTGGTTGTTCCTATGGTATTTCTATTGGTCTCGTTTGGACATGACACTCGTGACACTCTGTTTCAACAAGGGACCATTGCTGCCGTGTCAGAAAGCGCAAGCTCACCAGCAGATTTTTTCAACTCTATTGTTTCTAAGGTACGAAATTTTTTCGCCGCTAGACAAAATGGAATAGCACAAAACAAAAGAGCCGTGACAGCGACGCCAGCCGCCACCTCAACGCCTCTTACTCTAACCACGAACCCGTCTGTCATTGAACAAAACATTTATCCAATCAAAGAGCGAACAATCGAGCGACAAACAATTGTAAACGGCGTCTCAGAAGACTTCGTCACCACCTCTCTCGCGTCTCTCCGTACTGAACTCCTCACCAACACCGCAAACCTTATTCGCCCCGTCTCACAGCAACAAGTAACTAACATACATACCATTCAGCAGATTTCGCGCATCGAAGATCTTACGAATCTCACCGTTCGTAATGGAACCTTCCGCGGAGGAACATTCACCGACATTGCATCTATTTCCGTAGATTCTATCTCACTCACATCTGCTCTCCCGGTATCAAGTGGTGGAACAGGATCCACAACTCTCTATGGAATCCTCCGAGGCAACGGCACTGGTCAGATATCGACACTCGCCATTGGCTCTGGACTCACCTTCGATGGAACTACTCTTACGGGAAGTGGAGGAGGTGGAAGCGGAAATGTTGCTACATCAACAAATGAGACTCAAGGAAGTCTTGCATACTGGACAAGCACATCAGGTTCACCCGCATCATTGGGGAAAGTTGCCACCACCTCCGTCACTTGTTCAGGGTCAATCACCTGTACCGGCTTTGATGTACTCGGCTCCTCACCAATCACAATCTCAGGAACTGGTGGGGGTGGTGGAGGAGCATTTGCAACCACAACCTCTCAAGTGGCAGGACAACTTGTTATTGTCCCGCTCAACACCACAGACATCCTCACCATTGGAGCCAACTCAACCACCACCGCAGAATACTGGTTTGATCCCAACACCACCACCGCCTATCTCTCAGGAAAGATTGGTATCGGCTCCACCTCACCATACCGATCCTTCTCAGTTTCTGGCTCTGGTGTATTCACCGGTGGTGACGTCCTTGCCTCAACCTTCACCGCAACCTCTTCCATCTCTGCAGCATCCCTCTCCCTCACCTCCGCTCTTCCTGTCACCTCGGGAGGCACCGGCACCACCACCGCTCCTTCTTCTCAGCTCCTCTATGG
>CAYGEV010000013.1:0-11781 GCA_964349035.1 uncultured Candidatus Saccharibacteria bacterium | reverse complement strand
ACGACGTATTTATTACACAACAATTTGGACGCACCTCTTCAAGTGGGCGCCTCTACGCTTCAGGAACACACGATGGCATAGACTTCCGTACCAAAAACGCTTCGTATCCTACAGGTATAGGAATGCCTATTCGCGCGGCGCTCCAAGGCACTGTACTTGAGGTCAATCATGGCGCAGTTAGAAATTGTCAATACGGCAAGTGGGTACTTATTAAGCATCCAAATGGTCTTGCGACACTATACGCGCATTTATCTACCATAGAGGTTACGAAAGGGCAGGTGGTCTCCACACGCCAAGTCGTCGGGCTCTCGGGTAACACCGGCTACGCGACAGGCCCACACCTCCACTTCACTGTGTACGCAGCAGATGCGGTATCGTTCAAAAATTTTAAATGTCGTAGCGGTCCCACCGTTATGATCCCCATCGCGGCTCCACAAGCGTATCTTAATCCACTTATATACCTCTAAGCTCGGCAAGACGAGCTTGCGACAGGGGAGAGAGGTGTAGTATAATATTTCTATGTTTAAGCTTATCTTTTGGATCCTAGTGCTGATACTCGCCCTATCCTTCTTTGGTATTTCCCTACAAGCAATAGTCAACTCTCCTGCAGGACAAGAGAACTTCTCATACCTATTCTCTCTTCTGCGCGATGCTTGGAACTGGATTGCTGATTTATTCCTACCTGAATAGAGCGCAGGGTTAGTGGAATTGCCCTAGGCACATGTGCGTGAAAGATATATTGTGCGCACATTAGCCACAGAAGAAGAGCCCCTTCCCTCTAAACCTTCTGAGCTATAATTTGTATCCAACTCGTATTCCCAGATTTCGTTATTTTTTCGCTTACAATCAAGAACTCGAGGTTCATAAAACATGCCTTGATTTCGTCTGCCGTATAGTAACTAAAAAATCGCTCAAAAGGATATCCATATCTGTCCTCGACCTTGACCTCCTCGTCTTCCCTGCTCGATTTCTTCTCTTTAACCGATATGTAGAAGTATCCCTTTGCTTTGAGCTTTTGAGCAACATTTTTGATTGTCTCTTGTGCTTCATCTCTACGTACATGAAGAAGTGCTGCTTCCATAAAAATCCCATCAAACATGGGTAGTGCAGCGCTGCCAATAGCAGCGAAATCTAAAACTTCAAATGAAGTCTCTGGAGTCTCTCTTCGAGCAATTTCTATCATCTTCTCAGAAAAATCTATCCCTGTGACATGGAACCCTCTGTCGCTCAGATATTTTGATTTCGAACCTCCTCCACACCCAACATCAAGGATTAAGTCTCCTGCGGAAAGAAATGAAATGAAGGTTTCGACTTCTTCAACCCACCAGTCATCCTGCTTATGATCCTGGTGCCAATCTTTCGCAATACGATTGTAAGTGTCTTTAAGATTCACAAAGCTACTTAAAACTAATTACAATAACGTGTACCAAACTTATCATCGTACTCGCAAATCCAGTCCAGAAGGCATATACCTGAAGGCGTTGTGCTTTTTTCATATCAAAAATGATAGCACGCCTTCCCTACCGCTTCGGCAAGTAGTTTAGAGCTGTCAAGGATTGGGATGTTTGCCTTTGGTGGTTCAATACACGAGAGTTCAGTACAGCCAAGTATAAGGGCCTCTGCACCGCGCGCCTCAACCGCTTCAGCGATACCCTTAAGCGCCTCGGTATCACTTGCGTCACATATACCGGCTTCAGCACGTTCAATACTTTTCATAAACACATACTGTTCGTGTGGCATGAGTGAAAGCATCTCAAAGTCTCTATGCGCATACAGATTGCCTTGAGTTGACATCGTTGTGGCTAACACGGCGATCTTTCTTATCTGCATAGCGCGTAGCGCATCTTGAGTAGTTCGTACAATATGTACTAAAGGAATACCTTGTAGTTGATTATCATGTAAAAAAAGATGTGCTGTGTTACAAGGGATAGCAATAACTTCAGGCGCAAGAGCAACAAGGCTTGCTAGCTCTTTGTTAATAATACTTTCAAAATTTTTTTGCTCTTCCTGCGTACTTGTTGCACTGAAGTCTTGAACTCGCGCAGAGATAAGTGAAATCTTCGGAAAGTCGAAGTCCCGCCTTGCACCAAGCTTCTGACATGCTTCGACTATAAGAGAATAAAAATGAGCTGTCGCGGCAGGACCCATACCGCCGAGGATACCTAGATGCTTTGGACTCATATATACTTCGTATATTACAAGAATATATGAGAATCTTCTATTCTGAACTTGCTGAAAACCCTACCTACTACTCGTTTGGGTACAGTGTATACGCCACACTTGAGGACGAGGATTCTATAAAAGAGGCGTTCAATAAGGGTTTCCTGCCGTGTATTATCGCTCAAGATCAGTCAAAACGCCTTATGTATCAAACGCGTGGCGTACGTATACTTGCTCAGGAATTCATACAACGACACTATCATTTACGAGTCGCACGTAAGGTAAGTGAGATCGGGGAGATTACTGGGCACATTCATGAGAAAAATAGTTTCGTTATTGACGAGGATTTTTATTCTTTCTTTCTCAACTATTTTTCCTTCCGCTTTGGAGCAGACTCAATGCCGAGAGATCGACTGAAGGCAATCCTTGATTCTGAGTGGATAACTCATATAAGCGAATATCGTTTGAGTGAGAAACCTGTCGCGTATATGCTAGAGCACCACTCTGAGTCTCTTATTCACGTGTGGTACCAGGCGTATGATAAAGAATATGAGAGCTCGCATCTTGGAAGCTACGCATACACATCTCTTATAGAGCGGGCTAAGAGAGAGAAAAAGACTTATGTTTATTTCGGCGTATCGTATGGTCCATGGATGCGCTATAAGGCAAACTTCACTCCGCTTGAGTATTGGGATGGGTCGAACTGGATTCGTGACGAAAATGGGAAGAGGCTTAAGACAATTCTCGACGAGGGCATACGACCTCTCGCTCTTGTAGATCGATGGCGTAATGAACAAAAACCTTTCTACGCACCCCCCACACTTAGTGGTTTAGAGAGGGAAATGCGTTTTCTAACAATGATGCTTGAGGGGGCTCCTAGATCTTCTTTCTTTTTGTTATTTGGACTCTTTATCTGTATAGGAATCATTATTGTTCTTCTGTAACCAGAGATCCCACACCTTCTCTGCTATATTACGCGCCACTCCGGCATAAGGGATATGATGCACCTCAATAAATGGAGCCGTGTTCCCTTCTAGGAAGGTTATTGGCTCATCCTCGTTTTGAATATTTTTCGAGATTACATCGAAACCAACAAGAGGAATGCATACCGCTCGCGCCCCCCTCTCAAGATATCTACGCACAGAATCAGGAATCTCACGGTCAACAAAATACCCACCATTTACTCGTTCTGAAAATTCAGTAAGAAGTATTTTCTTTCCTTTTTCTGGAACACTCTCACGAGTGAGTCCTTGGTGTATGAGTGACAAATCAAGAAGGGTATCGTCTTTAATCGGAGTCAAAGAATCAAAATCTGGGTTCGCATTAGTCCTATTTAGAAGCTCCTTAACTGTCGACACTCCGTCGGCGACGATAGTAGGGCGGACAAGCTCAAGAACACCCTCAACTACCCCGCCAACACAGGTTACCCGGTAAATATTCCCTTCTATATACTCTTCAACCATAACAAATGGGCAAAGTTGCTTAGCTTTGGCAAACGCATCAGCGAGCTCATTGGCATCTCTAATATTAATTCTTGTGTGGCGAGATCTTGAACCAATCATCGGCTTCACAATTACCGGCTTCCCTATTTCTTTCATCACCCGTATCGCCTCACGAAGCGAGAAGACAGAGCGACCTTGAGGCACCCGCACGCCTTGCGTGCGCAGTAATGTCTTAAAATGCTTTTTATTATCGATATTTACTCCACACATAGATTTTTTGCGAAATGGAATAGGGAAAAAATCAAAATAAAACCACCCTTCCCTACCACCACTCTTGTGTGGTAGCCAGGCACGAGCTTGTGACGTATTGCGCCCAAACACTTGTAAGATCTCCATACGGATACCTCGTGCGCGTGCCTCGTCCATCATAACTTGAGTACGGTCAAGATGATCAGTCTCGTGTTGTCGCACGAACTTCCCTAGCCCAAGAGAGATTATGAGTAGTGCCATCAGGTGCATACTCACATTCTCTATACGTGATATGTATGGGGAAAATATATTAGAACGGCTTCCATAAAATATGCTCTCAAATACGTCACTTATAAGTGAGAGAATAGTGTCTACATATAAAAACATATGTGATGCTGGGACCGCCCCGCAGTACACACACCCTCTCTGTTTTTCTACTGGCATATCCTATTCAGCACGTGACTGTGTTTGTGATATATTCGTACGCCTCATCAACGGTATCAACAATGTGATAGAGCTCGCGGTCAACATCGTCTATTGTTTGATACGTCTCAAAGAGAGTTGTGTTGATAAAAGAAGCTAGGCTGCCCCAATATGCCTTACCGAAGAGGACAATAGGCACCTTCTTTATTTTTTTCGTTTGTACCAGTGTCACTATTTCAAAAAATTCGTCTAGTGTGCCGAATCCTCCAGGGAAATAAATATATACTTCTGAAGCGTAGGTGAGCATCACCTTGCGTACAAAGAAGTGATCGAAGACAAACTTTTCTGTAAGATACGGATTATAATTTTGAGTATCAGTTAGTCTCACATTGAGCCCTACAGAAGCCCCTCCAGCGTCAAACGCACCTTTATTTGCCGCGTGCATAATACCAGAGCTCCCTCCTGTAATGATAGAGAACCCTCTTTTGGATAGGCGCCCTGAAAGCTCTTCCGCTTTCTTATACATATCAGCACTAAGCGATTGGCGTGCACTACCGAAAAATGTGGCAGCAAGCCCGTGTCGGCGAAGAATATCAAATCCTTCAACAAACTCGTTCATTATCTTGAAGATCCTCCATGGCTCTACAACACGTGGCTTACACACAAGAGGCGCGTGCTCTTCGGGTATTGTGTGCTTGCCCTCATGTACCATCTTCGTCAAACGCTCTGCTGCTTCGTGTGCGTCCTTCATACATTTATTCTACCAGATTAACGCGGGCTACAATTTGTAGCGAGCGTATAACCAGCGCTCTCTGCCTCCTCCACAGAGACGAAATATATTTTATTACCTTCTGAAATACGGTTCACGCCTCCGCACCATGAGAAGTAGTATCTTATCCCTGATTTTGAAGCAATTATTTCCTCTCCGGTAGGTGATGGTGTTGTGATTTTCTGTATATTGATTTCCTGCGAATCAGAGCCAGCCCCAAGCCCGGTGAGGTAGCCAAGGCCAAAGCTAAGCGAGGAAGCGAGTAAAAGTACTCCGAAAATAAGGATATCTCGAGGGGGCTTCTCCAGACGCTTAGAACGCTCCAAAAAACTTTTGCATTTCTCTCGCACCTCTGCTATAGTCATTAGGTAAAACTATACCACCATGGCATCAACTAAAGCGGGCGGCTCAGCGAAAAACCTTAATACTTCAAACCCTAAATATCTAGGCGTTAAGCTTGCTGACGGCACCAAGGCACGCACAGGGATGGTTATTGTACGCCAGCGCGGTACCAAGATTGAGGCAGGCAAGAATGTGGGTGTGGGCCACGACCACACTCTCTTTGCTCTCAAAGACGGCGTGGTCTCCTTCCGCAATCGCCGTAAGACCACCTTCACCGGCAAAACCGTCGTCAAGAAAGTCGCCGACGTCCTCGCTTAAAAAAGCAAAACCGCATTTTGGGATGTAGAATTGGCCTAGCGGCCAGAGCGCTTTCCAAAATGCGGTTTTGCTTTTTTGTGACACTCCCTACTCCGCTTCGATGCTGATGGAGAATTTGCCGAATGTTTCGCCTGAAGAAAGTGGGACGTCGAAGGTGCCAAGATCCTTGAATGGCTTTTCGATTTTTATTACGCCTTCTGGGATATCAATGCGCGTCTGCGTCTTCGCCGCCGCGATAATTTCTCGCTCCCCTACCGCGTCGTAGAGATGCCCCTTTTCATTCGCCTTAGCGGTGACCGTAATCTTCGCATCTGCGAGAGACACGATATTTTGGAGGAAGAGAGCTGTATCGAGCGCGGCACGGTCTACCTTCTGCTTGTGGCGCATCTGTGCGCTCTTCTCTGCAGAGGGCGTCGCGACTACTGCAAGCTTACGTGGTATGAGGAAATTAAGCGCGTGCCCATCAGATACCGTTATCACGTCATTTGCACGACCCATATCTTTCACATCTTTTTGTAATATAACTTTCATATACCTCTACCCTACTCTACTATTTCCCCGTAGTCAAAAACGTCACCGCGCGTGCAAGTTGAGGGTCCTTCTTCGCTCGCATATCCTCCACCGTGCGCGTCACTTCAATATCTGGCGTAATGCCGTTACCCATAATCCAGTGCCCGCTCGGCGTAATCCACCTTGCGACAGTTACCTTGAGTGAGCCCCCACCAAGGTCAATAAGCGCCTGTACCGACCCCTTACCAAACGATTGTTCTCCAATAATGGTTGCCACTTCAGCGTCTTGGAGTGCTCCTGCGAATATTTCCGACGCAGAAGCAGAGCCATTATTAATAAGGACCACGATAGGAGTTTCTGTCTCAATTCCAGAGTATCCGAAACTTGTGTGCGTGACGTTCTCTGCCTTTCCATCGAAATCTTCTATTACAACCGGCACTCCTTTTGGTAAGAAGTGACTCACCATATCTACCGCAACATCGAGATATCCTCCAGGGTTCCCTCGTAAATCAATAATGAGCGAACGTGCTCCAGAAGCACGGAATCGCGCAAGAGCTTCTGCAAAGAAGCGTGGAGAGCTTGAGGTAAATTGATACAGAGCAATGCGATACACGCTACTACCCTCTACAAAGCCGTCTTCTGTCTCTGGGACTACAATCGTGTCGCGAATAATATCTATTTCCATAAACTCACCATCGCGTATAAGAGTAAGCTTGACGACTGTCCCAACCGGGCCACGGATCTGCCCCACAGCAGCATCAATAGAAAGCCCATCCGTTGGACGCTCGTCAATAGCAACCACCTGATCTCCTGGCTGAATCCCCGCCGCTTCAGCAGGAGTGCCCTTGAGCGGGGCTACGACAGTAAGTACTGAATCTTTTATACCAATCTCCATTCCAACACCCGCAAAGGTTCCAGATATTGATTCTGCAAATTCTTTTGCTTCTTCAGGAGGGAGAAAGACGGTGTACGGGTCGCCATACGAAGAAGCCAGTCCCTGTATCGCCCCGTAGATACGATCCTTTGAAGATGGAATTGTAGAAGATGCGTGGGTGATAACATATTGCGCAGAGAGCACATTCCACGCTTTCCAGAAAGAGTTTAGATTTGCGCTTTCGTCTGGGGTCGCGTCAAGACCGTCCCCAATAAGAGGTAGTTGCGCAACGCTTTCTGAAAATGATCCTTGTCCGCCAACAAGAACTCCAGACCCAAACGCGAGAGCAACTACACAGGCAAAGAGCACCGTACGCGCTACCGATCCTCTCCCCGTTCCCGACGGGATTTCTTGCTCGAGTGAATCCATATACCAGCAAGTATATCATCTAAACAACCACGTATGATATTCTAGAAGGATGATTCGCTGGATTACTCGGTTACTTACGAAGCAAAAAAATATTTCGCCTCGACGCTCACCCCTCTATCTCAAAAACAACCTCTCTGGCATCAAAGAGGTGTTTATCCCATTCAAGCTCGACATGATACGTCTGTACTCATGCGGACCCACCGTCTACGGACCAGCGCAAATAGGCAACCTCCGCTCATTTGTGTTCTCTGATCTCATCGCCCGTAGCGTGCTCGCGCTTGGCTACCGCGTAAAACGCGTCATCAACATCACCGACGTGGGCCACCTGGTCGGCGACGCCGACCAGGGCGAAGATAAAATGAGTGTCGGCGCAATACGCGAAAAAGTTTCTCCGAAAGAAATCTCTGAACGCTACACCAAGCTCTTCCTCGCAGACCTTAGCGAGCTTGGTATCGACGTCGACTCGATAGAATTCCCGCGTGCGACCGACTATATCCGCGAGCAGATTGCACTTGCTAAAACCCTTGAGGAAAAAGGCTTCGCCTATCTTCTCTCAGACGGGCTCTATTTCGATACCCAGAAATTCCCCACCTACGGCGCGCTCGGTGGGCTACGCGACGCGAGCCTCCTCTCCGGCGCACGCGTTAAGCAGGTGTCGAGGAAACGCCACCCAAGCGACTTCGTCCTCTGGCGCAAAGCGAAGCCAGGCGACCTCCAGCAATGGGACTCGCCGTGGGGTCGCGGGAACCCAGGCTGGCATATTGAGTGTTCAGCGATGATTCGCTCTCTCCTTGGGCAAGAGATTGACATCCACACTGGTGGAGAAGACCTGGCGCACATCCACCACAACAACGAAATTGCTCAGTCCGAGGCAGCAAGCGGACGCACTTTTGTCCGTTACTGGATGCACAACGCCTTCCTCACTATGGACGGCGAGAAGGCGTCAAAATCTCTAGGGAACGTCGTGTATCTCTCACAAATCAAAGAAAATGGTATTCCTCCTCTTGCGCTTCGCTACTTCTTCCTACAAGCACACTACAGCACGCCACTTTCCTTCTCGTGGGATGCTCTACGAGGGGCAGAAGGCGCGCTTGAGAGACTTTGGAAGACTTCAAGAGAAATCGCTAAGGAGTCAGCTAGAGTACATGCGCCATCAGAAATTCAAGATCGTTTCCTCTCCGAGATGCGTGATGATCTGTCCACTCCACAAGCGCTTGGCATATTGTGGGAATCACTTAGGAACGAAGACTATACTCCAGAGGAGAAGTGGGGATTGCTTGAGGTTGCTGAAGCACATTTCGGACTAGATCTTACAAACCCACCAAAAGAAAATAAGCTCTCTGAAAACGATATTCCTATTGAAGTACGAACTCTCCTTGCTAAACGCGAAGAGGCACGAACAAAAAAGGATTTTGCTGAAGCAGATCGTATAAGAAATGACATCCTCCTTATGGGATACAACATAGATGACAAGTCTGATGGTCCAGTGTTGTTTCGAGTGACTGCTTGAACTGCCCGTTTCGCCTTTTTGTCCTAGTGGTACAATAGGAAAGATGGCCTCCTCTGACCGTATCCCCCCACAATCAATCGAATCTGAGCGAGCACTGCTTGGGGCGCTTCTCTTGAAGCCAGACGCCATTCACGACGTCTCTGACCTGATTCACAGCGACTCTTTCTATGCAGAGAAGCATCGTCTTATCTTTGCTGCGATGCGCGAGCTCGCTGACCGAGGAGAGCCGATAGATCAACTCTCACTTTCTGAAAAATTACAAAATCAAGGACTCCTTGAGAGAAGCGGTGGTCGAAGCTACTTGGCTGAGCTTGCAGGATCTGCGCCGACGCCCGGCAACTTCTCGCATTATGCGGATCTCGTATCACGCAAATATTTAATGCGCTCGCTTATCGACGCTTCATACACCATCACCGAGTCTGCGTTTGATGAAGCGCGCGAGGCGATGGAGGTTCTTGATGAGGCAGAGAAAAGTATCTACGCTATCGGAAACGCATCTGCAGCACACAAGTTTACTGCAATTAGCGACAAGGTCCACGAAGCATGGGATCGAATCGAGGCACTTTCAAAACGAGAAGATGGTATTCGCGGAGTCCCTTCTGGCTTCCCCGCCCTAGACAACCTCCTCTCTGGGTTCCACCCATCTGACCTTGTCATTCTCGCCGCCCGCCCTTCGGTGGGTAAGACCTCACTTGCGCTTGATATCGCGCGGAATGCTGCCATACGACACAATGTTCCCGTCGGTATCTTCTCGCTTGAGATGAGCTCAGAGCAGATTATTGACCGTATGCTCTCTGCAGAATCCTTTGTAAATTCGTGGAGAATCCGCACAGGACAAGTGAAAGATGAAGAAGACTTCAATCGTATCCGCGACGCGCTTGAGACGCTCTCAAGAGCACCTATCTACATAGACGACAAACCTGGGAATAACATTCTTGCTATGCGTGCTGTCGCACGCCGGCTCAAGCGCGAACGCGGTATCGGGCTTATCATCGTCGACTACCTTCAGCTTATGGCACCCACCTCGACCAAAGCGTCAGACTCTATGGTCCAACAAGTTACCGAGATTTCGCGCTCGCTCAAGGGGCTTGCTAGAGAGCTTGAAGTGCCGGTTATTGCCCTCTCTCAGCTCTCCCGTGCGGTCGAACAGCGAGGCGGAAAGCCACGCCTAAGCGACTTGCGCGACTCTGGCTCTATTGAGCAAGACGCTGATGTGGTTATGTTTATCCACCGCGACGATAAGAGTAATAAAGAGAGCGAACGCCCGGGCATCGCCGAAATTCTTGTCGAGAAACACCGCAACGGTCCCACCGGAATGGTAGAACTTCACTTCGACGATAAGCGCACCACCTTCCAGCCGGTTGATACGGCGGGCTACGGCGACCTCGCTGCCGAGTTTTAGCTATATGGAAGGGAGCGTACTATTTTTTGGGCTTCCGCGAGCGACGGCGAGTGGCACGAGCAAATTTTCAGCAGAAAATTATGCGTACCAAAAAATAGTACGCTCCCTGTAATGTATGGATACCATCGACGAACTCGCCACTGCTCTCGCCCGCTTGCCAGGCATAGGGCCTCGCCAAGGAAAGCGTTGCGTATTTTATCTTCTCTCCGCGCCTGTCTCCGAACGCGCTAAGCTTGCCGAGCTTCTGCAAACGCTGGGGAAAAACGTCCGTCAGTGTGAGGAATGTTTACGTTTCTATAACGGGACCTCGGCATCTACCTGTAATTATTGTAAAGATTCTTCACGTCTCGACACTCAACTTATGATCGTAGAAAAAGATCAAGACCTTGCCGCGCTTGAGCGCGCGGGCACGTATCGCGGCCGTTATTTCGTACTTGGCGGGGTCCTTACTCTCACTGGCAAGGGTGCCATACGCGAGAAAGAGCTTGTGCGAGCACTTGAAAGGCGAGTCAAAGGCGGGCTCGAAGAGGTTGTGCTCGCGCTCTCGGCGACCAGTGAGGGCGAGCACACCGCAGACCGTGTGCGCGAGCTCCTCGCTCCACACCGCGACACGCTGAAAATATCTACGCTTGGTCGCGGGCTCTCCACCGGGAGCGAGCTTGAGTACTCAGATGCCGAGACCCTCCGCGCCGCCCTCTCCAATAGGAAAGAACTTTAATCCTACACGCGTAATTGTCTTTTCCGCGGTTAGATTGTATAATTCTCTACAGAACTGAACCCAAAGGAGCCGACATATGAAAGAAAATGTAAATGATACGAACCTCGATGAGGTTGATTATCTCATCGATCAGATTTGCCGGAATCGCCCTGGCAATTTTGAACAAGAAGCGATGGATTCTTCCTCAGAAGAACGTGCCGAGGATCCGGCACTGGAGAGGGTGTATCAGCTGCTCCAAAGGAAAGAATATCTGACCTCTGGGGTTATATACCCAAAAGACGATCATGGAATAATGCACCATCCGGTGTGATATGCCTCACCCTCAAAAATAAAAAGCGCCCCTAGAGGAGGCGCTTTTTTTATGTGGGACGTCGTACGTCCCACAATTTAACCCTGCACGAAAGTGAGTGCGCGACCCTTCATTGAAGCACGGCCAGTACGGCCGATACGGTGCACGTAGTCTTCATAGGTAGACGGCAGGTCGAAGTTGATCACGTGCGAGACGGCTGGGATGTCGAGCCCACGTGCTGCAACATCGGTCGCGACAAGCACGCTCACCTTCCCCGCTTTGAAGGCCTCAAGGGCGCGGATGCGCGCGCCGTGCGTCTTATTGCCATGAATACTCTCTGCGTGGA
>CAYGEV010000012.1:0-14450 GCA_964349035.1 uncultured Candidatus Saccharibacteria bacterium | reverse complement strand
TTCGTCGTTCGTGATGTGATTTTTCTTGTTGAGAGCGGAAAGGATTTTTTCTAGCTTTGCGCGTTTGCGGAATTGGATGGCGTTGCGGGCTTTGGTCAGAACATCGCGGACGGCGTGGAATACTCCTGTTTGTTGAATGACTGGAGCGGGTACGCCCGCCGTCGCAGACGACGGCGGGATTGGTTCTGGTGCGGGAGCAGGTTGGAACGGCTCAGGTTCGGGAGGCAACGGCTCATTTCTTCCCATTTGAGCCGTTTGGGTTGTTGACTGAGCCGTTTCGGGTGCGGGTTCTGGTTGCGCTTGCTCGGGCGTAGATTGAGGAGTTTCCGTAGGCGTTTGTTCAGGAATTTGGGCTTCGGGGGTTGTTTCTTCCATCGTGCTTTTATTCTAGCGTACCGAACGGCTCATATAGTGAGGTACAAAATGCTTGCATTTTGGAGTGGAGTGTGGTATAATATAAGGACTGGTCAGAATAATCGTCCTTTGATCGACGCCTCGCTAACCTTCGCCAATTCACATATCTCCTCAATTGAGGCATTGTTTTCCTTTAGGCTGTAGAAATTATTTTCTCCAAGCAGAACGTAGGACCACTCTCGCCCAGTTCGATCCTCAGGAGGGAGTGCATTAATGCGTTTAATCCAGTCAAGAGTTGCAAGCTGTTTGCGACGCACATTTTCATCGTTTAGATCCTTATCCGCCTTAGTTTCGACAAGGTAGATCTTCGCGCCTGTTCTAGTAATGAAGTCAGGTGAATAATGGCTCATGAGCCCGTCGGTACGGATATACGGAATAGTGGCAAACCGATGATAATACTCGTTCACCTTCACGATTGCTTCGACACCAGCGTCACTATCGGCATATCCCATAAAGTTTTTTTCAAACTCGCCCTTGTTTGAAGGATACGACAAGCGTTCGTAAATAGTTTTCACAATAGGCAACGAAAAGTTCTCGCGCATGCGCAATTCGGACACATCCGAAAAATATTGTCTCTCTACCCTTGCTTCTGTCGGTTCAACTGATTGCTGCATTTTGAAAATCGCCTCACCAATTGCCTTCACGATATGGTCAGTTACCAGACCGTTTTTGAGTAAAAGTACTTTCCAGTTGTTGTCTTCGAACGGATTGAAGCTTGCACTGAAGAGCTGCGTGCGGATGTACCCGTCCACCACACGCGCAATAGCAACATCATTCACTTGCAGAGTAGGAAATACTTTGTCGCGCCGCGCGCTCACGCGCGTAATCCGATTAACTACCACCCCGACAATTTTCTGGATATACTCATTATAGCTTTGCGATTTGAATAATGCAGCATCCACAACATGTTCGCCGAAACGCGTCTTCACTGTCATTTCTTCTGCTACGAATCGCTCGCCATCTTTCGAGAAAAACTTTTTGAGATCCGCAAGCGGATACAATTTGAACGGCTCAAGTTTTGTAACATCAATCTCAATTTCTACTAACTCTTCGTCAGCATCACGCAAAATGATTGGCCAGAACAGATCATATTTCTGGTAATCCGGCTTGAGTCCGACTTTGATGATATCGCCAAGCACTTCGCGTCCGTCTTTTGGATCATGTTCGATCTCGCCCATGAGTCCTTCGCGCAGGAGCTCGTCATAAAACTGGATAAACGCCGGATGCTCCACAATGGTGAGCAAGTCCAAGTAGTTCTCTGGCTCACGCTTCTCCACTAAGAGCCGTCGGCGATTTTCCGCCTTTACGTCTGCAAACTCCGGCTCACGCCACATAAGACGCAAACCGCGCCCAATTGTTTGCTCAAGCAAAATCTGCGACGCTGCCGAGCGTAGTGGCACCAGCACACAAATATTATTCACATCAAAACCCTCGCGGAGCATCAAGACTGACACAATCACTCTTGGCTTCTCGTGCTTATCGATATTGAAGAGCCGTTGTTTGATTTCCTTCCATTCGTCCTCCCTCACCTCGCCCTTCCTGTTTGAGTCAATGCGCATCACGTCATCAGACCCGAGCCCTTCGTCAATCAAGAAACGCTCTACTAGCGGCGTAACGTTGGTATCTTCGCACATAATGAGCATTTTTGGCGATTTATTATGCGCTTCAATCTCGGCGAATCCTTTCTCTAATACATTGAGACGCGCTAAGCCCGCACGGAGCATCAGCTTTTGTCCATCGGAGAGGTCAAGCACGGTACCATTTCCATCTCGTACAGCCGAAAAGTCGAGGGGTAAGTCTACGAGCTCTTTGCGCTTGTCCAAAGCAATCATCTTTACCAGCCCGCCACGGATCGCAGTCTTCAAATCAAAATCCACAATGACGTGCAGAAAGTAATGACGCATGCGCCTTTGCCCCGTGCCGTGCACGCGATATGGCGTCGCCGAAAAGTCGAGTTGAATATAGTTCGTGCCCTTCCCATCGGACAGTCGATTCAAAGTTCTCTGCCACTGCTTCTCCTCATCTTCTTCAGCACGGCCGCCTTCCACCCACTGTGCCTCATCATTCACTACCATCAAATCAGATAAGTTCGCCAAATATTCAATTTCCTTTCCGCTCAAATATTGCGCATCTAACGAATCGAGCGAGTTACCGCCTGAAGTCCCTGGTCGCACAGGGAACACATCGTTCGCGACGCTCACGGCGTCGTCCATTGGTGCCCCTTCTTGCATTTCCTCGATAGCCTCTTCATCCATGAAAAGATGCCAGTTGGCGATAGCGATGAGCCCGTCCCCAGTAACCTTGCTCCCGATTTCCTGCTTCCTTGCTACAGCGTTCTGCACAAAGCCAAAGACATCTTCGCGATAGCTCGGTGGAATAAACGTCTCTTGAAATTGCGCGAGATCAGAAGTGGCAAAGTCACGTTGACCTTCAGCGCTTTCTTTGCCAAGATACGCATCAAGCAAACGCTCGTACACAATCAATCCAGGAGCGATAAGCAAGAAGTTCTTGGTGTACTTTCCACTTTTCTGTTCCTCATACCTCGCATTCAAGTATTGCCAGATGAGGAGTGCATGCATTACCCACGTTTTGCCGGTGCCGGTCGCCATTTTGATGGCATACTTTGGAATCTCATACTTAGCTTTTGTAAACTCAACCATGTCTATTTCTGAAAGTAATTCGAACTCCACATTCTCATAGACTTCTTTCACTGTTTTCACTCCCAGAATCTCGTGAAGATAAATTGTATTCAGAATGGCCTGCCTCTGGCCTTCGTGGAAATTCGCATATCGCGTCTCCATGTGCGGCTCGGTAAACCAGAAGGTCAAAAGTTCGCGTGTCACCGGCGTACACTTTGCAAGAATCTCCCCATTCGCCCAGGACTCATTGACCTTATCCGTGAGCGCTCGCGCGAGGCGGAGCGGAATATCGCGTGTGCCAATACTTGCCATATTAGAGTTCTTGCACTACCTCGCTCTCAAAGCCGAAGACGTCCACCGCCTTCACGCAAATTTTGCGTTTACCGGCAACTTTAGGCACCACAAGCTCTGTCTCATAGACTACCCGCAGTGCATCGCCATCCCTATCAGTATTATCGCGATAGTCCTGCCAGCGACTGCGGAATGTTACGCCGTCGTAGTCTGGGTCAATACTCCAATACTCGATAAGGGCAAGCGAATCCTCGGCCAAAACGCCAGAAAGCTTTTCTTTGTCCTTCTCATCGAGCGGCAAGATGTCGGGCGAAAGGAGCGCATAGTAATCCAATGCCACCTTCAATCGCTCGTTTTCACCCTCACCGTTTTTTTCAATGCTTTTCACCACCAAATACTGCGGTGAGGAGAAGCGGATTTTACCGCTCTCGATAAGTTTCTTGTAATTTGCCTTGGTCTTCAAGCGATCAAGTAAGTCCGGCGGGATGACGCCTACGTCCAAATCGGCATCATCAAGCGAGCCTTTGGCAAGCACGATATCGTGAGTAAAGTTCCACCCTAAGACAATTGCCTTCTTCCATCCGCCACCCATATAGGTATTGCGCAGCTCCTGCGCGCGCTTCAGCGTAGCGAGTCCCGTCACCTTATTGGGCGAGTCCACATATACGAGTGTCTTGCTCTCTTTTATGTATCCGATGTTGCGCTCGTTCTGAGCAGCATCGGCGAAAGGAATTGCGCCGTAAAGTTGTAGTACCACCTGTGAGAGGTCGCTAATACGACGGAACATCTTGCTGCCCGCGAGCGCCTCTTTTTGATAATCACCTATAGCCTGATATAGAAACGGCTTTGCGCCTTGATCTATCAAACGCTTGCGAGAGATGAGCGACGCGGGTTTACCGAGATCAGACATAATCCACCTGCGTCCGAGTCTTTCGGCCTCTGCCCCAGTTGTACCAGAGCCCATAAAGAAGTCAGCAACGATGTCGTTGTCGCTTGTTGATGCTCGAATAATTCTCTCCAAAAGAGCCTTCGGCTTTTGTGTATCATAGTCAACCTTTTCGAGGCTACCTGCGGCAAGTCCAAGGGATGTTATGTCGTCCCATACATCTGAGATTTTCTTTTTCTTTATTAAGTATTTACCATCCTCGGAAATCTCCAAAAACATCTTTATTCTTACTGTGCCTGTGCCTGTGCCTGTGCGGAAAATCTTGCCATCCTTTTCCAACCTCGCAATACTTTCCTGCGTGTAGTCGCCCTTTGGAATCGTATAGAACCACTTCCCATTCTCATCCTGTTTATATTTAGTTCCTTCAAGTGGCTCTTTTTCGTACCGATATAGTTCTCCCGCATACGTACTTACAAGATTTTTTGAGTATCGAAAAATTACATCGTGTTTCGATGCAAACTTCAAAGGACTCGGAGATTGCGGGCCTTCATATTGCCAGACGACTTCGTTTACGAAATTATCTTTACCAAAAATATCGTCGAGAATTATTTTTACATAATGTCCAACATGCCAGTCGATATGGACATAAATAGATCCTTTTTCTGAGAGAAGCTCGCGCATCAGAGCGAGACGCGGGTAGAGCATTTTGAGATACGAGACAGTCCCATCTTTCCAAGTATCAGCGTAGGCAAACTGTTCTATTACCGTCGGCTTTTGCTCCAAGTCAACACCAGGGAGTGTTACCTTGGTGCGGTAGTCGGCCTTGCTATCAAACGGTGGATCAATGTAAATGAGGTCAATCTTCCCGCGCATACTCGGAAGGCCGGTCGCCGGGTCTCCGGCAAGAAGTGCTTGCATCGCAAAGAGGTTGTCGCCGTAAATTAGTCGATTCTTCCACTCCTTTTCGTCCGTCATCTCCGGCATCTGCCCGCGAAACATTCCCGCAGTGTCTTTTGCGGGCAGTACAAGCTCGTTAGTTTGTAACGTAAGTTTGTTCTCACCTTGGAGTCGCTCAAGGATTTCTTCCACTTCCTTGCGTCCTTCGGCGACAATCCTTGGAAGTTCTTCAATCAGTGATTTTTTCATACCCCTTATGTTCCCAGTATACCCCAAAAATAGCTCAAAAAATTGCTCGCCCAGCCCGCTCCACTTCCTGCATTTCACCCGCCCCCTAAACGTTTTGCGCCCCGCAAAACGTCGGGCGAACCAGCCCCCCTGGTTTTAGCCTCCACCCCCAAAGACAAAAGCCCCAAGCAGAAATGCTTTCTACTTGGGGCTCGAAGCGAGACTCTGTCTCGCTTAGGCGGCTATCGCACAGCCAAATTTCGGAGCATTCAACATCTCACAGAGTTTCTGCGAGATGTTGCACGTGCCAGTACATTTGATTCCGGCAGAAACCGAAACGCCGATAGCAGTCAATAGGCTTCCCGTATGATAGAAGTCGATTGTTAACTGCACGAGCACCGAGAAGAAAAACAGATACTCCTCGTTCGTCAACTCGATGTACGCATCATCACGCTTCACCGTAATCTGAAAGAAGCGACGAGCATCATCTGTAGTCTTTGCCGGCGGCACACTCTCCAGGTGAGGAATCGGGACTTCGAACACTAGCTCGAAGTCAAGCCTGGTGTCGGCAATATTCACATAGCCCTTGTAGTGTCTCCCGTCGATAACCTGCTGGATATTTCGTTCAACTGAGACTTTATACGTTGCAGCCATACCTCTATCTCCTCTTTCAATTGATTTGATTTTCACGACAAATGCTTCCTACTACGAACCTTTTGTAATTGAAGCATGTAATTTTGTATACGTCAAATCAGCCAATAGCCCCACTGGTTTTAGCCCCCAAAGCCCCCCCCGAAAAAAGAAGAAGAAAGAAGCGCGGAGCTGGGCGAGGGCGAGGGCGAGCGCCGAGTCTGCGAGGCGCGAGTGATCATTGGTTTGGGTTCTGGGCGAAGTAAGTTCGGACATGGTCATACAGAGCCACCAATAGACAACTTAATTCCGATTTTTCTGAGGAACCCTTGGCGGTATGAATAAAAGACCAAGGGTTTTTGGGCGTCCCGCGCGCTTCGCGCGCGGGACAGCACAAAACCAATGGCTTTCGCTCTTTCAGGCAAAACAGGACTTCCCGAAAATGGGATTAGTCCGAACTGTGGTGCGCCGGGGTGGATTCGAACCACCGAAGGCATATAGCCACTTGGTTTACAGCCAAGCCGTTTTAACCACTTACCTACCGACGCAGTATGACAATTATAGCCCAAAAATGCTGTTTTTCAAAACAAGGATAAGGACGCCCTGTCTACCCTTGCGTACGAGCGCCCGACCGCTTGGGAGATCCCCCGCATACACCTTCTGATCAGGGTTTTCTATCACTTGTCCATTGAGCGTGATGCCCCTCCCTTCTATGAGCCGACGCGCGTCCGACTTTGAGCTCGCAAGACCTCCCTTCATCAGCGCTTCAGAAAGCGAGTAGCCGTCTTTGAGTTCGCTCTTAGCAAGGGTCGCAGATGGCGCCTCAGAGAGGGCGACCGCGAGCGCTTCGCGCGACAAGTTTGCAAAAGATGTGGTGCCGAAGAGTGCGTCGCTGGTCGCGGTCGCATGTGCGGCAGCTGCTGGGCCGTGGACAAGCTCGGTTACGAGACGCGCGAGCGTCTCCTGCGCCTGACGATCTCCTGGTTTTCGTTTATGTAGTTCCATCACCGCATCAATCTCTTTGAGAGGCAGAAAGGTATACTTCTTAAGATAATCTTCAGTCTTCGTGTCCGGCAAGTTAATCCAGAATTGGTAGAACTGGAATGGCGAGGTCTTGCGTGCGTCAAGCCACACAGCATTCCCCTCGCTTTTCCCAAACTTTTTCCCCGAGGCATCAGTAACGAGCGGAATACTAAGTGTGTATACCTGCTTGCCAGTGCGTTTGCGTATCAGATCTACCCCGGAGAGCATATTGGTCCACTGATCGGAAGCTCCTACCTGCAGGTCAACACCATACTTTTCGTTCAATATAAGGTAGTCAAGCCCTTGAAGGAGCGCATAGGTAAATTCGGTGTAGGAAATACTTTCATCAGGCGCATCGAGACGCTTTTTGATAATGTCGCGCTTTATAAGGTCATTGACGGTAAAGTGCTTCCCCACATCGCGCAAGAATGGAATCAATTTTTCACCAAGAAGCCAATCAGCATTGTCAACCATCTTAAACGGCATGTTGCCGAGAATCCTCTTCAATTGCTTTTTAAGTGCGCGAGTATTCTTAGCTACAGCTTCTTTCGTCAACATTGGGCGCTCACCCTTCTCCTTAGGGTCGCCAATCATGCCGGTACCACCACCAACAAGGAACACGAGCTTGTGTCCGGCACCCGCAAGACGCTTCATTAGGACTATCCACGCGAGTGAGCCGACGTGGAGCGAGTCAGCAGTAGGATCAGCGCCAATATAAACAGTACGTGGTTCTTTGAAAATCTCTTCAGGCGTCGCAGAAGAGTGTTCAACAAGCCCACGCGCCTTTAGTTCGTCTACGAGGTTCATACGGAAATTATATCACCTGATTACTCCTCTATAAACCCGCCTGCCTGATGGTTCCAGAGCATTGCGTAAACACCATCTTTAGCAATCAGTTCGTCGTGAGTGCCGTCTTCAATAATCTTACCTTCGTCCATCACGATAATGCGGTCCATAGCGCGTAGTGTCGAGAGGCGGTGTGCGATAGCAATAACCGTGCGATTCTCCATGAGCGTGAAGAGTGCCTTCTGCACCGCACCCTCGCTCTCACTGTCGAGCGCAGAAGTCGCCTCGTCAAGCAGGAGTATAGGCGCGTCTTTGAGAATCGCGCGAGCGATAACGATACGTTGGCGCTGACCACCCGAGAGCTTCACGCCTCGCTCGCCCACGAGCGCGTTGTATCCACCCGTCACCTTCTCGATAAATTCGTGCGCCTCGGCAAGTGTCGCTGCGCGAACCACCTCATCCATCGTCGCGCCCGGCTTGCCGTAGGCGATGTTGTCACGGATAGAGCGGTGGAAGAGGAGAGGCTCCTGAGGCACTACGGCGATCGCGCGACGCAAACTGTCTTTGGTCACGCTTGCGATATTCTCCTCGCCAATGCGGATGCTTCCGCTCGTAATGTCGTAATGGCGAAGCAAGAGCTTCACGAGCGTCGACTTCCCTGCCCCGCTTCTGCCCACAAGTCCCACTTTCTGCCCTTGTGGAATAGTGAGTGAGAGGTTGTCGAATACCGTCGTTTCTCCGTACTTGAATGTCGTGCTATCAAAGGTTATCGAGCTTGAGTGAGTTGAAAGTTGTTTTGCATCTTTCTTATCAGGAATGTCCTGCTCGATAAGAATATCTTCAAGACTTTCTTCTATTTGCCCCCACGAATCAGCAAACCTACTAAGCTGGGTTCCAATAAAGGTTAATCGATCTTGCACGATTATAACGAGTGTAAGTACAAGCGCAATGTCTCCCGGTGAAATATGTCCGTGTATGGCAAGATAAATTGCCGTCAGGAGTAATCCACTGATAAACAAAGTTTCAAGGAGTCCATTTATCGTAAGGATTTTTTCTCCATAAAAAGAATTGCGCATTCCTTTTTCCCTTCGGTCAGTAATTAAAGTTTTCAAGCGCGTAAGTTCAAAAGGTCGGTTTGTATACTCGTGTACGGGAAGCATATTGGCGAGCATATCGACCGTTGCGCCACCAAGAGCGGTCTCGGCTTTTTGATACGCGGAAGAAAATGGTACACGTCCGCGCGCTAACCACACATTAAGCGGTGTAATTATGAGAACCCAAAAAAGAAATATAAGTGCTAGAAAAATGTTTGTAAAAAGAAGGAGCGTAAGACTGACCGCCATCACTACTACAAACCCAACAAACGACCATAAGATCGTTTCAACCATATCTCTAGTGCAGGTTGCGGCGCTCGCCACCTTGCTCGAAGTGGAGCCCGCAAAACGGTTTGAGAAGTATTGATTACTATGAAGCGTTACGTAGGAAGAAAGGGTGTAGCGCGCAGTTGCGCGTGCGCCTGTTGCCCAATATGCTCCGACGAACCCGCTTAGTCGCCACACAATTACACCACCAAGAGATACTAGGATATATAGAAATGCGGAAGACCAGAGCGCTTCTGAAGCTTGAGTGGTATTGAATGTGGTTGCGGCATTTACAATCATCTTAAATACGTATGCGCTCACTGTATTCAGAATTGCGCCGCACACAACGAGACACAGCGCTATGCTCGCTGGAAGCCAATATGGTCGTGAAACAAAAATAAGAAAACGAAGTGGGCTTACATTGAGCGGAGGATTATCGAGCCATGGAGAGCGTTTTTGTGACGTAGACATAATGAAAAACAGTGTTTACCGAGCGAGGAAGAAAAGCCCAAGCGCGGGAGCGGAGAACCACCAGAAGAAGTATCGTGCGGGAGCGAAGAGCGCATCAACCGCGGGGGTGAATTGATACACCTGTGCCACTGGGAACACGTGGTACGCAAGAGCGAGTACAAAGGCCGATCCGAGAAATGCGAGAATAATCGTGCCAAAGATGCCAATATAGAGAAAGTCGGAGACGACCACGCGACGGAGAATAATGTAGAACACTAGAGTAAGTGCTCCGTAGAGACCCACCTGCGTAAGGAGTGCTGTGAGGGCGGGAGCGGTAGGAAGAAGATCGGTATAGGGAAAGAGTTTGAAAACTGCAAATGCAGCATAAAACGCGATAAGAATAGAGAGAAGTGTCGCACGCCCCACATACCACGCGAAGAGGAAAAGGACGCCGAACAAGATGATAATGATGAGAAAGTCGCTCGCAGAATTCCACGCGCTTATCGCCGTGTTAGTGGCAAGCTCATTCACCTGTTCCAATCCTCCAAGTGCGTCCATACGGACAGTATACAACCTACAGCCCCTCCGTCTTCAAGTCTTCGATAAGCTTTTTCGCCTTGCTTGAGAGCTTGTGCGGGAGCGCCACCTCGAGGCGGATGATGAGGTCGCCCTTGCCAGAGTGGAGTGGGAGACCCTTACCTGCTACGCGCAATAGCTCTTCTGCCTTTTGCATTGGCGGAATCTTTACTTCAATCGTCTTGCCGTCAAGAAGCTCAATAGACACGCTGGTGCCGAGCACAGCGTCGGTCACCTTCACGGGGAGATTCATAATCAGGTGCGGGCCCTCACGGCGGAAGGTGTGGTGTGGCTTCACATGCACCTTCACATACAAGTCGCCACTCGTGCCTCCCTTCACCGCCTCGCCGTGCCCTGCCATACGTATCATCTCGCCGTTATCAATACCTGCGGGAATAGAAATATTAATTTCACTTTCTTTGCGACGCGTGCCATGTCCCTTACACTCTCGGCATTTCTCCTTCGGTACCTTGCCGGTGCCGTCGCAGACGGCACAGGCGCGCACGCTGTTGAATTGCCCTAAGATAGAATTGCGGATCTCGTGCACCTTCCCGCTCCCGTTACAGGTCTTACACGTTTCCACAGGTGTACCAACCTTCGCACCACTCCCAGTACACACCTCACAAGTTGAGATCTTGGCGAGGAGGACAGTGCGCACAGTTCCGAACATAGCGTCCTTAAACGGAATCTCAATGTCTATAGAGATGTCGCGTCCTCGTGGCTTGCGTGATTGCGTTGAGCGCGCGCCACCTCCGAAGATATCCCCAAATATATCTCCGAAATCGAACTCCACTCCACCATTCCCAAAGCCTTGTTGGAATTGAGAGAAGTCAAAGCCACCGAATCCACCTTGTCCTGAGCCTGTAGAAGGGCCTGCTCCTCCTGGAAATGACTGTCCATATGTGTCGTACTCTCGGCGCTTCTTCTCATCACTAAGCACCGAGTACGCCTCAGTTATTTCCTTGAACTTGACCTCGTCCTTGCCCCCCTTGTCTGGATGATATTTGTGCGCGAGCGTACGAAACGCCTTTTTAATATCGTCCTGCGACGCTTTCTTCTCAACCCCCAGCACGTTGTAATAATCCTTCGCCATTTACCCGCATTATACGCTTTTCATTTTTGTATGCAAAAACAGAAACCGTCCTCCCTCATATAAAAAGCGCAAGTCGCTGAGGCATCGAATGTTTGTATAAAAAAGAACAGCGTGAAGGGATGGGAATCCCTTCACGCTGGACGTAGCTATAAACAAGAACTGTATCTACTGCCTCCGTTCTTGCTGCGCCACTTGAGGTTGATTGAAGAGGCCAGACATCAGTCCACCGAAGATTGATGCGGCACCTTCGATACCCTGTGTGCCGCCACCGACAACGATAGTCGGTACGAACTTCTGCGGGTTCGACAAGAAGGCCTGAAAGACCCCCGGCTGTTTTTCCGCAAGATTCGTTACTCCAGCGATCAACTGCTGGACCATCTGCAGTTTTAACACATTGTCTTCACCGATTGCGGCGACGGATTCGCGCTGACCTTGTGCTATGTTTGTCAGGTAATCCCTTTCTCCTTCGCCTTCAACACGACGACCATTCGCCCTTTCCTGTGCTGCCTGCGCCCCGATTTGCGCTTGTACGAGCGTACTTTGTTGTGCTGCTCGGGCTTTGGCGTTTTCAGTTGCTTGACGCTGGACTTGGGCAATTTCTTCCTGCGCCCAGGCTGTCTTCAACTGTTGCGCGAGTTGCTCGCGCTTGCGGGCAATCAGCAGTTCCGGCGGAAGTGAAGACTCGGACAAACGAACTTCATTTACTGTTACGCCTTCTTTGAGGGCTTCTGGTTCCACACGATTTTCGATAGCTTCCTCGATACTTGCACGCTGGTCGAGTAAGTCGAGTACCCGAACGGGCCGGAATTCTGATGCGATGCGCGTGGTTGGTTCACCATTTGCATCCAGAATCGGAAAGCCGTCGTCGCCAAGTATGGCCTGCTGGTAACGGAAGGGTATTTGCGCCCCGCCGAGAACATCGCGGACAACCGAACGAATAATCGGCGTAACCACCCTATCTTCCATAACCTGTGACGCATTTTCTTGAGTGAGGCCCAGAGAAGCGACCACGAATGGTGCCATCTGCGGGTCCACTTGTACAAGCACACGTAGCTCCTGCGCGACATCCCACCCTTCGGGTTTGGCGAATATCGCAGTGTCAGCCGAAGTTTCCGGTGTTGGCACAACGACATCGTCACCGATTCTGTCTATGATTTGTCCATCGTCACCGATGGTCACGTCGACTGTTTTTCTTATATATCCGCCCTTGTACTCATAGACTTGTGCGACAGTTGGAATCATAGTCACACGATAGGCGTCAGTGTTGATGTAGTACAACCCGTTCGGAAGCGCTACCTCCCAGACGCCAATTGAGCCAACGGGCACAAGCGACGTTCTGGCTGCCCCTTCGGGCAACAGATCGACACTCAATACCTGCAAGGTGTTATCCACCGGCATTTCTGCACGGAAGGATTCGCCGAAATCAACAGCAGCTCGAATGGAGCTTTTGATGACACCGACAGTGCCTTGTTCAACACGAGTTGCTTCAACGAGCCGTGGCGCTTCCCACAGGAATGGATTGATCGTGTAGACTGCGGGCAACAAACAAGTGCTTTGCGGGCCACGACGGCCTTGTCCTTCAGTGAGGAAGTACTCGGCATCAGATACCATCTGTATCGGATCTGCCCAGGGTTCGGCGAATGCCGTACCCGGAGCTGGCGGAAGGCCATCTTTTGCGGACATGATTGCACACTGGCCTTGGGGGACAATGAGCACGGGGACTTCGTTTATGGAGTACAGGATATCTACGAATGGCTCGAAATGCCAACCACCGCGAAGAATCCTGGCCTGCGGACCAAGCTCACCATCAAATGCGACAATCTGTCCCGGATTGGGACTTTTCGCAAAGATGTTGCGTTGCATCGTTCCAATGTAGCCATTGGGGGTGATATGCACCAGATGTATACCAATAAACGTCCAGACGAACAACAAAACGCCGACTACTTGCACGACCTTCGAGAATACCGGAACTTTGTCTCCGAACAACTGGTCAAGGGTACCTCCACGTTGCCCTTCAGGAGTTGGTTTGATTTGGGTTCTTGCGAACCAGAACACACCGCTCCATAAAAGGAGTTTGAGGACGAACATGAACATGTTAAACATTTTTCTTACCTCATTATAGGTTGATTTTCAAAGAAACTGCTTTCTGCGAATCAATTGCCAAAGGCTTTTTGACCGTGCAAGTATTATAGCATACCTACTATAAAAGCGCAAGTCCCGCTACAAGCGGGACTTGCGTGGCCTAAATGCTCTGGTTTTAGGGCTTCTCCTTAAATTCCGCGTCAGTCGCGCCAGCGGACGCATCTGCTGGTGGAGTCTGCTCCCCTTCTGCTTTCGGCGCACTGCCTTCTGCCTGCTGTTCCTTCATCATCGCCTCGCCAATCTTGGAGAGCGTCGTTGAGAGCGCCTCAGTAGCAGATTTGATAGTGCCTGAATCTTCACTCCCCTTTGCAGTCTTCAAGGCATCAATCTTGTCCTGCACTTCCTTCACCACTGCCGCACCTGCCTTCTCGCCATTGTCTTTAATCGCCTTCTCCGCAGCGTAGACTGCCTGGTCGGCGATATTCCTCACCTCGACAAGCTCTTTGCGCTTTGCGTCTTCTGTCGCGTGCGCTTCGGCATCTGCGGTCATCTTCTCAATATCCGCCTTCGAGAGGCCAGTCGAGCCCTCGATGCGGATAGACTGCTCCTTGCCACTCGCCTTCTCCTTCGCCTTCACCGTCAGTATCCCAGAAGCGTCCACGTCGAAGGTGACCTCCACTTGTGGCATACCGCGTGGCGCTGGCGGGATGCCGTCGAGCACAAATTTACCAATCGACTTATTGTCGGCACTCATCGCGCGCTCACCCTGCGTAATGTGAATCTCTACCGACGGCTGGTTGTCTACCGCAGTCGAGAAGGTCTGTGAGCGACTCGTTGGAATCGCGGTGTTGCGCTCCACAAGTTTCGTCGCCACCCCACCCATCGTCTCAATAGAGAGTGAGAGCGGGATAACGTCCACTAGGAGGATGTCCTTCACATCGCCCTGCAGGATTCCCGCCTGAATCGCCGCACCAATAGCCACCACCTCGTCCGGGTTGACACCCATGTGTGGTTTCTTGCCAAAGTATGACTCCACCGCTTGCTGGAGCGCCGGCATGCGAGTCTGCCCACCCACCAGTATCACTTCATTGATG
>CAYGEV010000011.1:12616-14666 GCA_964349035.1 uncultured Candidatus Saccharibacteria bacterium | reverse complement strand
ACTACACCAATTCCGGCATCACTCGAAAGACACAAGCAGAATCCATCACTGGACTTTGGAATTTCACCCAAGCATCATCTACCCGCCTTTCCGTCTTCCAAGAAGCGAAGTTTGGAGCTATTGCTACCAGCACCTTTACCAGTGCGGGCTGGCTCGGTATCGGCACCTCTTCGCCGTATGCAAATCTTGCAATCGCCAATCTCCCCGGCAACGCCTCTCCTTATTCATTTGTTGTCTCCTCTTCCACTGCCGACTTCTCTACTACGACATTCTTCAAGATCGATAACACAGGGAAGGTCGGTATTGGCACTGCCGATGACGCGCCTCTTACCTACAGCCTGGAAATACGGGATATTGAGACAAGCCGCTACTTAGGTATTGGGGCGCGAGAAACGGGAGACATTAATGGCATGCAGTTGTTCTCGAGTCATGACGATCTCGTCTTGAATGCGGGCACTCTTGTTTCCGACAAACCAGGTCTCGTCATTCGACCGGGAAACACTGAAGTGGGTATCGCCACAACAAGCCCATATGCGAAGTTCTCTATCCATGCGAATCCAGATGACGAGTCTATCAAGACGACTCTCTTTGCCATCGGCTCTTCTACCGCAGCGTACGCGACCTCGACACTCTTCACGATTGATAATACTGGCAGCGTCACCGCGAATGGTTCTCTCACCCTCGGTACCGATCTCACTGTTGCAAACGGTGGAACGGGAGTTTCAACATTCACCTCGGGCCAGCTCCTTTATGGAAATGGGACTAACGCACTCACGAGTGTGGCTACCACCACCCCAACCGCCGGCAACGGCATCACACTCTCAGGCACAAGCGCATTGGTCGGAGGCACAGGCCTGACTATCATGAACCCATACTCCATCGCCACCACTTCCTCTATCGCCGTCTCCCAACTCTCCTACTACACCGTCACGTCAGGCAGAACGACTATTGGCGGGGTTGCAACCTCCTCTCTCTCCTTCGGTATCGGGCTCACTGCCGGAGGCACCTTCGGCGCCCTCGTCGGGGGCTCTTCTCCAACCCTCTCCATCGCAACCTCCTCTCTCTACACCGGTACCACCGGCCAATTCCCCTACTTCAGCGGAACGAACACCCTCACCGCCACCTCGACGGTCTTTATGAGCGCCTCTGGGAACGTGGGCATTAGCTCCACTACGCCATGGGCGAAGTTTGCTGTACACGCGCTAAACGGCGCATCGGCCGTCAATAAAATGCTTTTCGCAATCGGCTCTTCGACCGCGAGCGCGACCACGACCCTCTTCTCGGTAGACAACACTGGTCTAACCACGATAGGAGATTCCTCTGGTACGGGAGACGCTAACTTCCAGTTCGCTGCCGACGCAAACGCATGGGCGGTCGGCTACAACTCATCCGACAAGTCATTCAATATCGCTTCTTCTACCAACTTCTCTTCAAACGTCGCGCTCACCATTACCAAAGGAATGCTCACCGGTATCAGCTCTACTACTCCGTGGAGAACATTCTCGGTTGACGGCACGGTTGCTCTGAACGGCCTCTCAACTGGCGCTGGAGCGGGAGCACTTTGTCTTTCTTCTGTTGGTCAGGTGTTGTACAACGCTGGTGCTGCATGTACCGTATCTTCTGCTCGCTTCAAGCACGACATTGTTACATCGACCACGGGTCTTTCTGCCGTACTCATGATGCGACCAGTGAGCTATTTCTATAACGACGATGTGGGCGTCTTCGGAGAACAGCTTGGACTCATCGCCGAGGAGGTCGCGCTTATTGATCCACGGCTCGTGGTGCTCGACGCGTCGAGCACGCCATTTACCGTCAAGTACGACCAGCTCTCTGCCGTGCTTATAAATGCGATTCAAGAGCTTAATCTTAATTTGGAGACTATCGCCTCCACCACCGCTTCCTCCACCCCAGCGTCGAGAACATTTGCCGAGAGATTCTTCGGACGGCTAGTGGCGTGGTTTGCTGACGCGGCAAACGGAATCGGCAAGTTCTTCGCACAAGAGATCCACACCGACTCTCTCTGCGTGAAGAAGTCTGACGGTACCGACAT
>CAYGEV010000011.1:0-12606 GCA_964349035.1 uncultured Candidatus Saccharibacteria bacterium | reverse complement strand
CATCTGTGTCACTGGCGGCCAGCTGGCGAATCTTCTTGCAGGGCAGGGCAGTTCCTCCACGCCGACTCCTACCCCAGAACCCACTGCGTCGCCAGAACCAACTCCAGAACCAGAATCCGGCGAGCCTGAACCAATAGTCGAGCCAGAGACAACACCTGAGCCCGAGCCGATTCTGGAAGAAGAGCCAACACAAACACCAGAACCAGTGGTCGAGCCCGAGCCAGTGACGGAGCCAGCTCCTATCGCTACCGAAACGCTCTAACGTATGAAAATAGAAAAACTAAACAAAATATTTCAGCATCTTAAGAAGACAATAGGATTGTTGACCATGCTTTCGTTTTTGTTATTACCGTGGAACGCACAGGCGGCTATTGCCCTGCGCGGGACAGGTAAAATAGCTGGTGTTATAAGCGGAGCAGACGTCACGCTCACCTTCGACACTGGCGGGAGCGCTCCACAGACGGGCGATCTTGTCATCGTCTTCGGTGGTAGTGGTAGCGATGGCGTCCCCACCACAAAGCAGATCAACACCGCAGGCTACACAGAAATTACTCTCACCAACGGTGCCGACGTTCAGGTCGGAGCGTGGTACAAGATTATGGGGTCAACACCAGACTTAACAGTACAGGGAGAAGGAGGAGGCGACGCAGGAGACGGCGTCGCGTATGGCGCATATGTCATAGACGGGAGTACGGTTATCTCCACCCTTTTCGACCAGACAACAACGAGCGTTGGGCAGGTGACTGGCGTTCCAGATGGGCCTTCTATCGTCACGCAAACGGCAGGAGCAGGAATCATTACTCTTGCAGGTGGACACCTCACCGACACCACCCCAGGCACCGTGGGTGGGGGGTATGCAAACCAGCTCAATACCGCAGACGGCACCGACACCGACGACATTACGCTTGCGAGCGCCACCTTTATCGAGCCATCTCCCTCAACAGAAGATCCCGCCGCGTGGAGCTCGTGGACGAGTGCAAACTATATTGCAAAGACTATTGCGCTTAAGCCACCCGTTATTCCCACCGTCACCACCCAATCAGCGTCATCTGTCACTGCCACTACCGCTACGCTAAATGGGACCATTACTGCTACGAGCAGTATCAGAGCCTCGGCGCGTGGGTTCGCCTGGGGGACAAACTCCGCCCTCTCTGGCGGAGACACCGCGACGACGACAGAGACGGGCAACTTCGGGCCAGAAGCATTTACGAACACCTCAATTACTTTTGTTTGTAACACCACCTACTACTCCCGCGCGTACGCGACGAATGGTGAAGGCAATGGTCTCGGTGCCATTTCCTCGTCATTTACAACGAGCGCTTGCGCAAGTCCACCCACCGCTACAACCAACTTCGCGAACGCTGGCTTCAACTCAGCCATACTCCACGGCACCAAGACGGGTGGAGACAATGCGACAGAGCACGGATTCGCCTACAGCACCGACTCTGCCGTTTCAACGGGGGTTTCAACAACGACTCTTGGATCGCTCACGAGCAATAGCTCGTTTTCGAGCGCGGTTACCGGGCTCACGGCAAGTCTTACCTACTACTTCCGTGCGTACGCCACGAACACCGGAGGAACAGGGTATGGTGCCATCAAGAGCTTCACCACTGGCAACTCAACTGCGACACGGAAACTGCGATTATTTAACGGATTCACGATTAAATTTATTAGCGGCCAGATAATATTGCACCAACAGTAGCGTATGGGAAAGGTCTTGATTGGCATCGCATGCCTTTGTCTCCTCGGATTCTTTTTTATCCAACAGAAAGAGCCCTCCACAACAAAGATAAACGCGCCTCTCGTCGAAAAAAGAGAGGTGCCCGAAGGGTGGAAGGAGTATACACACGATACCTATCGCTTTTCTCTGCTACACCCAACAATACTTGTTGTGAGTGAGCACGATGAAGGAGATGGAGCGTCGACTATCGTGTTTCAAAACCCCGACGAAGGGGTCGGGTTCCAGATATTTGTTGTGCCGTACTTAGAAGCGCAGGTGAGTGAAGAACGCTTTCATAAAGACCTGCCCTCAGGCATACGAAAGGATATGGAGAATATCACCATAGATGGCGCGCTCGGCGCGAGTTTCCGTAGCCGCAATCTACTTCTTGGAGAGACGCATGAGGTCTGGTTTGTGAACGGTGGCTACCTGTACGAGGTCACAGCACCGAAGCCACTTGATGCCTGGCTCGCCACTATTATGGAGACCTGGAAGTTTCTATAAAACCTTACAAGTGCCGAGAGGGGGACTCGAACCCCCATGGGGTTGCCCCCTCTGCGACCTGAACGCAGCGCGTCTACCAATTTCGCCATCTCGGCAGAGGGGCGTCACCCGTTGATTTTGTCATATATCCCATATAGAGTATAGTCTCTAGTATGCGCGGTTAGCTCAGTTGGTAGAGCAACTCATTTACACTGAGAAGGCCGGGGGTTCAAGTCCCTCACCGCGCACCAAATGAAAGGAGCTGTCCCTTCGTGCATTGGAATCATCTTAGACGGCAACCGTCGTTGGGCGAAAGCGCGCGGACTCCCCACACTCGAGGGGCACCGGAAGGGCAAGGAGGCAGTAAAAACCGTTGCGCGCCTCGTGCAGAAAAGAGGAATACCGAACCTTGTGGTATACGCATTCTCGACAGAGAACTGGAATCGCGCTAAGGAAGAAGTGTCCTACCTGATAGATCTTTTCCGCGAGGCGATACAGAAAGAGCTTGCGGAATTGGGGGCCGAGAGTATTCGTATCCGCTTTGTTGGTCAGCGCGAACGTTTCTCGAAAGATTTGCAAGAAGCAATGAGCTCGGTAGAAAAAGATACCGCGTATCACATGTCTACACTCTGGATATGTCTTTCGTATGGGGGGCGTGCAGAAATTGCCGAGGCTACTCGGCAGGTGGTCTTAGCAGGCGAGGATATTACCGAAGAGTCCGTTTCCAAACATCTCTGGTCTGCGGGTATGCCCGACCCCGACATTATTATTCGTACGGGAGGAGAGAAGCGTCTTTCAGGCTTTCTCCCATGGCAGACAATATACAGTGAACTGTTTTTCGTTGACACCGTCTGGCCCGACTTTGGAGAAAAAGAGCTCGACGCTGTCCTTGCTGAATATCAGGCGCGGAAGCGTAATTTTGGAAAATGATACAAGGCACTAATCCACTTGAAATTGTGGGTGCATACGGGGCACGTATTGATGCGCGCGCACAGGCGTTCCTCGCTCGCAATGACTACGCGATGTACGGCATGATGCGATACTTCATGGGCTATACCGACGAACAGTTTAACCCCGTCGAAGCGCGTGTGGGGAAGCGGGTGCGTCCCGGGCTTCTCCTTCTTATTGCAGAGGGCTACGGCATTTCCGATGACGCAATCCCTTCTGCTCTCTCGATAGAATTGTTCCACAATTTCACCCTCATTCACGATGATATTTGCGATCACGACGAATCACGTCGAGGTCGCCCAACCGTCTGGAAGCTTTGGGGAGTCGATCACGCTATTAATACAGGCGATGGGCAACTGATTCTCGCCCTTCGCGCACTTGAGGAGCCGTCGCCCCTTTCGCACGAGGTGAGAAATACAGTACGCACACGACTTCTCGAGAGGTATCTGGAGGTTGTGGAAGGGCAGTTTCTCGATTTTTCTCTCGCGACGACAAAACTAAGAGATTCTTTTGTATCGAAAGAAACATATCTTTCCATGCTACAGAAAAAGACTGCAAAACTAGTACGCGCTTCAACCGAAGTCGCTCCAATGCTTGTGGGGCGCAGCGCTGAAGAAGTTGGATCGCTTGGAGATTTCGGTGAGAATTTGGGAATGGCATATCAGCTTTATGACGATTGGCAAGGAATATGGGGAATGCCCGAGAAGACAGGGAAGAAGCGCGCGGGCGATATCTACGAGCACAAGAAGACGCTTCCCGTGATTCACGCTCTTGCTCAGCTGGGAAAGGAAGACGCGCAGCGTCTCGAAGAGATTTATGATGGCGCCACCATTAGCGAATCTATGGTAGAAGAAGTACTTTCTTTTTTTGCACAAACAGGAGCACAGCAAGAGCTTGAGAAGCACGCCTTGCACTATAAAGCTGAGGCGGTACGTGCGCTCATGAAAGTAACATTGCCCCAGGAAGTTATACTTACTCTTGAGAGTATCGCTCACGCTCTCATCCCAGATATCATCATCGAATCGCGTTAATAACAATGGAACTCCCCCTTCTCTACGAAGACAAAGACGTGGTGGCGGTCGCGAAGCCCGCAGGGCTTATTACACATGCAGACGGCAGGACAGAAGAACCAACGGCAGAAGATTGGTTTGTTGAGCGGTATGGTGCGGGGACACTTGAAGCGCCGACCGGATATGTGCATCGCCTCGACCGCGACACCTCGGGCGTGCTCGTGTTTGCCAAGAATACGGAGACATACGCCTTTTTGCGCAAAGCCTTTCACGACCGCGACGTGCACAAGATCTATCTCGCGTTCGTTTACGGCGTGCCCAAACAGAAAAAAGGAGTCATCGACTTTGATATCGGGCGCTCGCGAAGCGACTTCCGCCTTCGTAGCGCACAACCAAAGGCGAAGGGGAGGCTGCGTGAAGCGCTCACGCGCTTCACGGTCGTGGGAGAGATTCCAGACTTCGCACTTATCAAAGCCGAACCCGAGACAGGAAGAACGCACCAGATTCGTGTGCACTTGAAGGCGATACACCACCCGATTGTAGGCGACAAGCTCTATGCGTCGAAGAAAGAGCCGGCTCTTGGGATCAACCGCCTCGGGCTCCACGCGTACGCCATTGACCTGCCCCTTCCTGGGGGTACACGGGTGGGCATTACCGCCCCCATCCCCGAAGACCTGGCTCCAGCGCTCCGCGCTTTCGGAGAGGCGGGCAGCGCATTTGCTCTAGAAAACAATGCGTGATAAGGTACGAAGCACATGCAGAAGGTAATAACTCCCGTCAATGTAGAGGGGCGCGCGAAGCTCGGTATCCGTACCGGGGATACAGTGCGCGTCATCCAGAACATTGTTGAGCTTAAGAAGGGTAAGGGTACCGACAAGAAGGAGAAGACTATCAAGAACAGCCGCAAGCAGGCATTTGAAGGCTTGGTGATCGCTACCAAGCACGGGAATGAGGCAGGAGGAATGTTCACCGTACGCACAACGCTCTCGGGTGTTGGCGTTGAGAAGACCTTCCCGCTCTACTCGCCGGTTATCGACTCTATTGAGATAGTGAAGCGCTCGAAGGTGCGTCGCGCGAAGCTCTACTTTATCCGTGAGAAGGCGGCAAAGGCCGTGCGTCGCCAGCTCCGCAACGCGCGAACCATGGGCGTGAAGAGTGATGAGTCTATTGCAAGCGCCGAGGAGGCGGAGCAGGCGCCGGCGGAGATTGTTGCCGAAGAGCCGAAAGAGGAGGTTGTAGTATAGTAAATACACCTGCCCAGGTGGCGAAATTGGTAGACGTACTACCTTGAGGTGGTAGCGCCCGCAAGGGCTTGGAGGTTCGAGTCCTCTCCTGGGCACCAAACGAAAAAGCGCCTTCACGGCGCTTTTTCTATGGGGTAGGTTAGTATATAGACAATGACTCCTCCAGCGTCGTGGCATACCAAGACGGTCTCTGAAATATTCGAGATACTTACTTCCCGCACGCAGGGGCTCACCCACGAAGAAGCGAAGGCACGTCTTCTCGAAATTGGGCCGAACAAGCTTCCCGAAGGGAAGCCCGACAGTGTTGCGCTTATTTTCCTGCGGCAATTTCAAAATCCCCTCATTTATGTTTTGCTCGGCGCAACAGCCATTGTGCTGTATCTCGGTGAGATTTTTGATGCGGCGATCATCGCCGTGGTGCTGATCGTAAACGCCATCATTGGTGCGGTACAAGAAGGAAGGGCACAAAACGCTCTGCGCGCGCTCAAAGACTTTAGCGAGACTTTTGCTACTGTGTTGCGAGATGGGCGAGACATAACCATTCCTGACTCAGAAGTCGTCCCAGGAGACATTATTTCCTTCCAAGAAGGAGAGAAGATCCCTGCTGATGCACGACTTCTCACCTCGGCAACACTTCGTCTTGACGAGGCAAGTTTGACGGGAGAGTCTGGCCCCGTGGCGAAAGACGCTGATGGCACCACGGGAGAACATACGCTTATTGCTGACCAAAAGAATATGGTGTTTAAGGGAACCAGCGTACTGCGAGGGGTTGGGACAGCGGTTGTTGTAGCCACGGGGCTTCGTACGGAAATAGGAAAGATTGCAGAGAAAATAGAAGAGTCTGACACCGAGGTGCCACTCAAGGCAAATATTCGCTACCTTTCAAACCTGATTATTGGTATTACGGGAGCGCTCGGGATCCTTCTTATCGCGCTTGGCGTGCTTTCGGGAGAATCACTCCAGACGATGTTTGTTACCGCAGTCGCACTCTCGGTATCGGTCATCCCAGAGGGGCTTCCTATCGTGATGACGCTGGTGCTCGCAACAGGGGTACATCGGATGTCAAAACGCAATGTGCTCGTAAAGCGTCTGCAAGCAGTAGAGGCGCTCGGGCAGACGCGTATCATCGCGGTCGACAAGACGGGGACGTTGACGAGGAATGAGATGGTGCTCCAGCGGGTGTATGCGGGAGGAAAAGAGTTTCAAATAACAGGAGAGGGGTATGAGCCGAAAGGAGAGGCGTTTTACCAAGGCGAGAAGGTTGAGGTGGGGATGCACCCCGAACTTAGTATTAGCGCGAAGATCGCCGCTTTTTCAGCGAAGGCGCGCGTCTCGTTTCTTGCAGATGAGAAGCGATGGAGAGTCTCGGGCGACCCAACTGAGGCGGCGATGCTGGTCTTCTCTGAGAAGTTTGGGTTTGTTCATGAGGTACTTGAGCGCGAAGCGCCAAAGATACACGAGATACCGTTTGATTATCAAGAAAAATATCAAGCAACCATTCGTACCGATGACGGAGGGAATCTTCTCACCATCTCTGGCGCACCGGAGAAGGTGCTCTCACTCTCACGGACTGTGTGGCGCGCAGACGGCACAGAAGAGGATCTTACCAATGAAAAGAGGAAAGAACTCGAACAAGTTTTGCATCGCTTTGCGAATGAAGGGTTTCGCGTAGTTGCTTATGCGATGCATCGCGGAGGCGGAAGCGCCATCATCCCTACCGCGCTTCCGCCACTAGTATTTGTGGGACTCTTCGGGATACGAGACGCGCTTCGTGATGGGGTCCAAGAGTCAGTTGCGCGCGTACGCGCTGCAGGAATGCGGGTGGTGATGATTACCGGAGATCACCGTTTGACTGCCGAGGCCATTGCGCGCGAGGCCGATATCTGGCGAGCAGGAGACGAAAGCATGACTGGAGAAGAGTTAGAGGCGCTTACGGCCGAAGAGCTTCGTGAGCGTCTTGCGCGCGTGAGCGTCTTTGCGCGCGTGACGCCGGAGCACAAGCTCCGCATTGTTGAGGGCTTTCGTGCGCGAGGCGAGACGATCGCGATGACGGGAGACGGCGTGAATGATGCCCCATCTCTCGTCGCAGCAGATCTTGGTGTTGCGATGGGTAGGATCGGTACTGAGGTGGCGAAGGGCGCGGCCGACATCATCTTGCTTGATGACAATTTCGGTAACATCGTCTCTGCGGCAGAGGAGGGGCGCGGTATCTACGTTACGATAAAAAAAGTAATTCTCTACCTCTTCTCCACCAACCTTGGCGAAGTCCTTGTGATTCTTGGGGCGATGATGCTCGGATTCCCCCTACCGCTCCTTGCTGCACAGATTATCTGGCTCAACTTCGTCACCGACGGTTTCTTGGTTGCTGCCCTTGCAATGGAGCCGAAGGAGAGAGGGTTATTACGAGGATCCTTCTTGCGCCCGAAGAAGTGGATTGTAGACGGGCTTATGGCGAAGCGCATGGTACTTATGGCACTCCCGATGCTTGTCGGCACACTCTATATTTTTTCACAGTATCTTGAGACAGACCCCGCGAAAGCACTAACCGTGTCGCTTACCCTCCTTGCGATATTCCAATGGCTCAACGTGTGGAATTGTCGTTCAGAGAGTCAATCAGTATTTCGTATGAACCCATTTTCAAATGTGTTTCTTGTCGCGGGAACATTCGTGGTTGTGGCGCTCCAGCTCCTCGCAGTCTACGCACCGTTTATGCAGAAGTTCTTACACACGGTCGCGCTTGGAAGTGCAGAATGGGGTATACTTGGGCTTATAGCACTCTCGATTGTTGCAGTTGAGGAAGCGCGCAAATTCTTTTACCGCAGAACCCTTTCTACTCTATGACGCAATCAAAAAACGGACTTCACTTCCTCCTCATCCTCCTTTTTGGCGTTCTCGTGCTTACATTCTTTATTTTGCGCCCATTCTTATATCCCATAATTCTTGCTATTATCGCAGCGACTGTATTTTACCCTCTGCACTCGAAGCTTGTTGTCATAACAAGAGGTAGAGGGTCCTTGTCAGCCCTCCTTTCTGCTCTCGTTGTTTCTATCATTGTTATTGTGCCAGTCACACTCCTCTCCATACAGATCCTCCAAGAAGCAACGGGGCTCTATGGGAGTCTCACACAAAATGGGACCGCTGGGAGCTTCTCTCAGGGAGTAAACCGCATTATAAATGACATTGGAAGGATCTCGCCGATTCCGATTGAAGCTTCGATTGATGTGCAGAAATATATCTCGCAAGGACTTCAGGGTCTTGTGCGCGAGCTTGGGCCACTTTTCGCGAGTTTCGCGAAGATTATGATTAGCATCTTTATATTTCTCGTTGCTCTCTACTACCTTTTTAAAGATGGCGCTCGACTTAAGGCCTCAGTGATTACGCTTAGCCCTCTCGCGGACGCATATGACGAAACCATTTTTACCAAACTTGGCATCGCTGTTAACTCAGTCGTTCGGGGGAATCTCTCGGTTGCATGTATTCAGGGGCTTCTAACCGCGATCGGGTTTACTATCTTTGGCGTTCCGAACCCGGCGCTTTGGGGAGGACTTACCGCCATCGTGGCGCTTGTGCCTAGTGTTGGCACCTCACTTGTGGTCGCACCAGCAATTGCATTCTTATATTTCACTGGAGACGTAACGCATGCTGTAGGGCTACTTGCGTGGGGCGTCCTTGCGGTAGGGCTTGTTGATAACGTCCTTGGACCAAAGCTTGTAGAGCGCGGAATGCGTATCCACCCACTCCTTATCCTTCTATCAATTCTTGGTGGCATTAGCCTCTTTGGTCCTATTGGGTTTCTTCTTGGCCCGATAGTGCTTGCTCTCCTTTTTGTATTGCTTGAGATCTACGGAGCTATCACTCGAAATTCTGATTGTGCTTAAACAATCTTCCTATATGTGCAAGTGCATTTCGTGTATTGAGCGGTTTCTGTGTATAAGCTCATCGTTGCGCACGGAAAGAAAGAACTCATATTCCGAGCGTGGATGACGCCCATACCACGTAAGGAACTCACTCTCAATCTTTTCATGCTCGAGAGCCTCTCGGTTCTTATCGATAAACGCTGAATACTGCAAAAACGCATGATGCTCAAAAATATAATTCAGCTCAAGCGAGGAGCGTGGGCTCACAAGATACAGTAAATAAGAAATCCAGAAGTAGAAAAAGGAGAATACCACTGGGAAAAGTGAGTGGCGAATGAATCCTGCTCGGCAATGTTTTTTCGCCAGTGCTGAGATCACGACTACATGCATTGTCTCGTTGTTTGCCGCGAAGGCGGTAAAGCGCGAGAGGGTAGATAGCTTGAGCGCGCGCTTCTCGTCAGCGTAGAAGAGTGTAAGGAGAGTAAAGAGCGCGGACGCCCACGAATGGTACGGCACGCGCGCAATAACCTCTATTGCACGAAACTTAAGATATGAAGGCGCGCGTCCATAAACAAGATTTCCAGCACCAATAAGAAATCCTCCCAAGAGTCGTGGAATAAGAGCGGGGCGATAATCGGCGTATTGCGCTTTATAAGAGAGAAAAGACCTCTCTTCACCTAGAGATTCTACAAGTTTCTCATGCTCATCTCGTTCCATAGTCATCCTAAATAGAGTAGCAGGACTTCGCATTTTGTCACATTTTCTGTTATAACAAATTCGTGTGACATGGCGACTATGGTGTAACGGTTAACACTGGAGCTTGTGGAGCTCTCAATTCGGGTTCGATTCCCGATAGTCGCCCAAACGAACGTGATAGAATGACATAATGAAAAGTTTATTGTTGGGAATCGTCGTTATTGTATTAGCTGGAATTGGGGGGTTGGTGTATAGAAATGCAATAGAAAATAGGGATCACGTTATTGCGTGCCCGATAGACGCGAAGGTGTGTCCCGATGGGACCTCGGTAGGAAGGATAGGCACCTCTTGCATGTTTCCCGCATGTCCTCCGCCAAACGACTCTATCAGAGAGCTAGGAATATCGTTTGCTCTCCCGCCTGGTCTTGAGAAGATAGATATAGAAGGAGCCGTTGTTGCCTATGGGATTCAAACAGCACTCCCGAGCGATTTTTCGCGGATAGTCGTTCGCCAATACCCAATTACCGCTTCTTCTACAGCACTCGCAACAATTCAAGAGACGGCGATTGGAGATGCCTCTGGCTTGCCGGTAAGTGCCGCGGCTTACTCCTCGACCACGCTCGGTACCCACCGCTTCACGGTGGTGAGGATAGGGCGTTTTGAAGGAGTTATAACCACTGCGTACTATCTTGCGCGCGCAACTGACGTACTCCGTTTCGACGCTATTGATAGTGGAGTTATTGATTGGATGAGCCAAGACCTCGACATCTACACCCTTCCTGCTCACCAGGCACTTAAAGCGTTTCTAACCACTCTTTCTGGAATATAGAAGAAGGAGTATACTGGAGATATATACATATATTATTGACCTATGAATGACACACCTATTTCTGGAATATTTTCTACACGTGGAGCGAGAGTCGGCGTTGTCTCTGTGCTCGGAATGCTCGCCCTCTTCCTTCTTGTAGAGACGATTGATGGCCTCAAAACTCTAGGTCGCGCAGAGTCTCCAGCGACCGACACCATTACGGTACAGGGGAACGGCGAGGCGATGATGGCCCCTGATGTCGCGTATGTTTCATTCACCATGCAGAACAAGGCAGACACGGTTGCTGACGCACAGAGACAGACAACAAAAGAAGCAGAGGGAGCGCTTGCCTTTCTAGATGAGCAGGATATTGAAAAGAAGGATATTAAGACACTTTCTTACAACATTTCCCCTGAATATTCTTATCCAAATCCGTGCGGATATGGTTTGCCATGCCCGTATTCTGGAACACCAAAGATTGTTGGATATCAAGTGTCTGAAACCATGCAAGTGACCATTCGAGATCTTGCTGAGGTAGGGGTTGTGCTCGGAGGTCTTGGGGAGCTTGGCGTAGAGAACGTTAGTGGCCCCTCTTTCGCCCTTGACGATGCGACGGCTGGATATAACGCTGCTCGCGCAGATGCGATAGAGAAGGCAAAGAAGCAGGCAAAGGAGATTGAGGATCAGCTCGGCGTCTCTCTCGGGAAGATAGTAAACTTTTCTGAGTCTACTGGAGGGTATTACCCAATGTACGGTAAGTACGACATGGGTAGAGGAGGGATGATGGAAGCCAGTGTTTCTCCGGCTCCAAGCATTCAGCCTGGAGAAAACATATATTCGGCATCGGTCTCCATTACCTACGAAATTCGCTAGTGCACAGGTAAGAGCAGCGAACACCAGCCCCGCCGTTTGACGGCGGGGCTCTGGTATACTATACTAACGGGGTTGAAGGCCCGCAGGGCTTTTTTATTTGAGTTCACACAATCTATATGACCTCACCATTTACCTATTTGAAGCATGTTCGAGATGAGTTTGCGCATATCGTGTGGCCCACGCCTCACAAGGCAGTCGCGCACACGCTAGTCGTTATTGCAATTGCCATCAGCATAGCTCTTTTTGTTATGGCAGTTGACTACCTCTTCGGCCTGGCAGTCGGATTCTTTATTAGCGCATAATATTTTTGTATGGACGAACAGCGCCCGATTGAAGAGAGGGAAGAAGATACGAAAATGGCAGATATTGATTCTGTTGTGCGCACGCAGGTACGTGACGAAGTAGCTCCACAGAAAAAAGATGCGCGGTGGTACACCATCCACACCTATGCTGGGTACGAAAACGCTGTTGAACGCAACCTCAAACAACGCATAGAGTCACTTGGGATGGAAGGAAAGATTTTTGAGGTAGCGGTGCCGACCGAGAAGAAGATTAGGGTCAAGGGAGGGAAGCGCGTTGTTGAGGAGGAGAAGATCTACCCTGGCTATATCTTGGTGCGTATGATTGTCGACGACGACTCGTGGTTTGTTGTGCGCAACACACCTCGCGTTACTGGATTTGTGGGGAGCGGCAACACGCCTGTGCCGATGGAGGAGTCAGAAGTGGCGACGCTTATGAAGCGTATGTCCGCAGAGGCGCCAAAGCACAGAATTGATCTTACCAAGAACGATCCGGTCGTCATTGCCGATGGCCCGTTCAAGGACCTCGAGGGCAAGGTAGGCGAGATAGATGAAGACCGCGGGAAGGTGAAGGTGATGGTCTCGATGTTCGGGCGCGAGACGCCTGTGGAGCTCGATTTCTTGCAAATAAGGAAACTCTAAGGTAACTTCTCTCTATATATGGCTAC
>CAYGEV010000010.1:0-14708 GCA_964349035.1 uncultured Candidatus Saccharibacteria bacterium | reverse complement strand
CCCTTATTTGGGGCATTGTTTTTGGGATCGTCGGGGGCCTCTTGGCATTCGTGCTGGGTGGCCAAGAAGAGGCCATTCGGGGCCTTCGAAATGGATTCATTGCTGGTTTCGGTGGATGGATATGGGGAGCCGCCTCTTCGGCGGCCGTGTTGGCAATAACAAAGCCACATGGAGAGAAAAGATGATCATTCTTCTAGCCCTGGTTTGCATAATCGCCATTGAATACAGCTATGCGCACCTGCCGGTGCCGTGCCGGAGACTGAAGGTTGAAGTGTCGAGAGCAGTTGCTACAACGGCTCTCATTGGGATAATGATACTCTCTGTGATATCTTAGCCCTCCCGCCTGCAGAGCCGCCAGCTCTTGCGGGCGGCTTTTGTTTTAATTACTGTAGGTCTAAGTCGTCCTTTGGGCAGGCAAGACGCTCAGTCTTTGCTTGTGCTGCCGCCGCTCTCGTGGCTGTAGCGTACGTTCTGTGTACAGCCTGCGCCGATGTCTTGTAGGTAGCACGTACCGTCTTTACGGTAGTCGCATAGGACGTGTTCGCTGTCTTTATAGAAGCTTTGTATGTATCGCGAATGGTCTTCTTTGCGCTTTCGGTGGTGGCGGTCGCAAGAGCCGAGTCTCGCACTGTCCTCGCAGAGATCTTTGCACTAGCTAGAGTGCTCTGTGCGGTCGCAATCGCGGTGTCTCGTGTGGTTACGAGTGGCACAAGTGCGCTGTCGCGAGTAGCGCGCGCAGTAGCGATCGCCGTTTGTGCTTTCGTCTTCGCTGCATTAAGACACACCTCGCGCGCACCAGGCTGGGGCGTCACTGGAGGCGTTTGCGCGAAGACGGATATAGGCATAAGGCCTGCGACAAACAACGCACTAATAACCATCTTCTGTGTAATGCTCATGTAATTTCGATTAAGGAGTAAACACTACAAGTATAGCATTTGGAAGACAGGTGGAAATAAAGCCAAATACAGGGTATCCTTTTTATAGTAATTTCATCTTTATAAGGAGATCTTTGTGGACGCTATTATTTATGCTGTTTTGACAGGAGCAATCTCGTTGTTTCTCATACTTGCTGCGATTGTTGTTGGTTGGGCGTTCGCTCTACTGATCATTGTCGTTATAAAACGACATTATAAAAAACTCGAACCCAAAACAGCAATATTCATTGCATAGTGCCCGTCCTTCTACAGAAATCGTCTAGGAGGGCGGTTTCTTTTTTTACACACAGAGAATGCTATTCTAGCTCTATATGCCGATGGTGAGTAACAAAAAGCGTTGCGATTGGCCTCGCGAGGACCGCCTCATGATTGCGTATCACGATAATGAGTGGGGCACTCCGCTCCATGACGACCTGGCGCTCTTTGAATTCTTGATTTTAGAGGGAGCACAAGCGGGGCTCGCGTGGCAGACGGTACTCAATAAGAGAGAGAATTATCGCAAGGCATTTAACGGCTTTAATGTAAAAAAGATCGCTCAATACAAAGAGAAAGATATTAAGCGACTTCTCGCAAACCAGGGCGTTATTCGTAACAGACTTAAGATTGCTTCTGCAATAGGAAACGCTAAGGCCTTTTTACAGGTGCAAAAAGAGTTTGGTACCTTTGATACCTATATATGGCAATTTGTTGGCGGCACACCCATTCATCATAAGATTAGGGATATAAAGGACGTGCCGGTAACAACGAAAGAATCAGATGCGATGAGTAAGGATATGAAAAAGAGGGGATTCACCTTTGTTGGCTCGACCATCTGCTACGCTTTTATGCAGGCAACGGGAATGGTAAACGATCACCAGAGGAAATGTTTCAAATACAAATGACGTTCTAGGATAGGGTAGAATGGTGGGTATTAGTATGTAACGAACTTTTCTTCCTATGCAAACCATCTTTAAAGAATCAAAGTTTAGACTGAGCCCTGATACGGAAGCGATGGTAGAGAAGAAGTTAGTAGCGGTAGGGCGGTTGTTGGGGAATGACAGTGAGAATGCGATGCTTGAAATTGAAGTAACACAGGCGCCAGCAGAGGGGCGCTCGTCTGAGCCGTACCGGCTTGTGGCGCGCCTTGCAGTGCTCGACCAAGTCTTTCACGCCGAGGCAGTGAAGCCGACACCCGAAATTGCTGCCGATAGAGTACGCAGCGAACTCGAGGCAGAAATCCGCCACTCGCGCGGACGCGCGCGCAAGATGTTTCGCCGTGGCGGGGCGGCTATTAAGCGCATGCTCCGTTTCGGCCAGTAAAGCAAAGCGGGAATAGCGAAAAAAGGTAGTAAGACTTGGCCTAGCGGCCCGGAGCGCGACCTGTTTTTGCTATTCCCGCTTTGCTACCCCTCATATTGAGTTTCCTTTTTGCCTTCGGGGATGACGCGGAGCGGGGTGAAGATGCCGTTTTTGAAAGATGCAGAGATGATTTTGATGCGTTTCCCGTCCTTGAAGAGATGTGTGCCGATAGTGTCCGCGTACGCACGGTATTTATTCCAATTGTCGCGCGCGCTCCCAGAGAGGTCGAGGAGCCCATCTTCTTTCTTCAGCTTGCCCGCGCGCGAGGCAAGCGTATGGTCTTGGGCGACTGGTGTAATTTCTCCATTAAGATACGACGGAAGCGTACGCACCAGCAGGTCTGCGCCAAGCGTGATGAGCTTGGGGCGGAGTTCTCGTGCTGTATCAGCTGCATCAATTGCGACGCGCTCTTGCGCAAGGATGTCGCCCGCATCAAGCGCCTTCACCATCTTCTGTATCGTGACGCCTGTCTCGGTGTCGCCTGCAAGCAGTGACGCCTCGAGTGGGGTGGCGCCCCGGTATTTTGGTAAGAGAGAATAGTGGACGTTGAGAACGCCCATTGGGAATGCGCTGATAAGCTCTTCTGGAAATATCTTCCCGTAGGCGACGGCGACGCCGTACTCGGCGTCGTGGGAGTGGATGAGTTCAATCGTTTCAGCGTCGAGACGCTCGGGAGTAATAAAAGGAATCCCGTGCTCCGTTGCGAACACTTTGGTGGGAGAAGGGGTAAGCTCGAGTCCGCGCCCCCTCGGTGCATCCGGCGAGGTAACGACGAGGGTGGGGATGAAGCCGTGCTCGACAAGCGTCGCGAGGGTCTCGCTCGCGACACGAGGTGTGCCGAAATAAATAAAGTTAGGCATCTTGAGTTTTCGTTGCTGTAACAATGTTCTCCGCGTGGTCGATAAAGAGAATGCCGTTCAAATGATCTACCTCGTGCTCAAATATTTGTGCTATGAGCCCGCCTCCACCACGCTCAAATTTCTTACCGTCGGGCTTCTGTGCTTTTATCGTCACGCGCTCGTGCCGGTTGGTCACGCCGTAGATACCACGCACCGAGAGGCACCCTTCGTCTGCTTTCGCACGCTTGCGCGAAGTCTTTACGACCTCTGGGTTGATATATGTCTCGATGATAGGTTCCACCCCTTGTACGCGCGGGTCACCAGGAGCACGTTCGGGCTGGGGTACGGTACGGTCTTTGCGGACGATAAAGATACGATAGGGAATACCGATTTGTGGCGCGGCAAGGGCGACGCCGTCAAGCTCTTTATCGAGCGCTTGCTCCATATCTTTCAGCATCTTTGCAAGCTCGGGCGTACCAAAAAGCCCGTTGGGGACAGGAGTTGCAACACTACGAAGCACGGGAGTACCCTCTTGCACGATTTCTTTCATATTGTGCAGTATAGCAAAAAACTAATGCTTTGTCGGGTCGAGCTCCCACCAAAATGTTTTACTGAAATTCTTTGCTTTACTGCATACACTTTTTAAATAATAAAGGTCTGTGGTGGGAATTTGTTCCAGCGTGACACCCATATGCGCCATGGTCATTGCGGGGAGCCCATCTTGCTTGCGAGCGTAGTTAATATGGCGGAGGAAGAAGCGCATAAGCTCGCCACGTTCGGTGAGGCGCTTCTTTCCCTTCGGGGATTCATCTACTTTCTTTTGCAGGTTCGGGAGAATGTCGCCTATGGATTTCATGGTGGTAGTATACCCCGGTTAGATAAGCGGAATCTAACGGGGCAAGTCGCGCGCAGGAAATGCGAAAAAGGAAGCGCTCGGGCCGCTAGGCCGATTCAACATCCTTTTTTGCATTTCCTGCGCGCTCTGGCGTGATAGAATGTCGGCATGAACGAATCGTTTCGTATTAATGGGCTCGCTGGCGAGCGTGCGCTCGAGGGGGAGATCAAGGTGGGTGGTGCCAAGAATCATGTGATCAAGCTTTTCGCGGCGAGCGTGCTCTGTGAGGGGCCCCTCACTCTTACGAACGTCCCCGCGATTGAGGACGTGGGAGGCATGGGCGACATTATCAAAGGCCTTGGTGGGGCAGTAACACATGATGGTGATACGTGTACGATAGACACGCGCGGGCTAAAGAGCGGGGAGATTGATCACGACATCGCGAAGCGCATGCGCGCGTCGATCGTCTTCTCTGGCCCACTGCTTGCGCGCTTCGGTGCGACCACCTTCCCACACCCGGGCGGCGACGTCATCGGCGACCGCCCGATAGATTTCTTTATGGAAGGATTTGAGAAAATGGGTGCGACTATCGAGAAGAACGAGCGAGAGTATCGCGTGTCGGCTCCGCAAGGACTTCGTGGTGCAGACATCTTCTTCCGCTGGGTGTCTGTCACGGGTACCGAGACGCTTATGATGGCGGCGGTACTCGCGAAGGGCACCACCACACTACGCAATGTCGCTATGGAGCCAGAGGTGGTGGCGCTCGCGAAATTTCTTGTCTCTGCTGGGGCGAGTATCACGGGAATAGGCACGCCGACCTTGGTTATCGAAGGGGGCGAGATGCTACGCCCCCTCTCGAGCGAACGTGTTATCCCAGACCGTATCGAGACAGGGAGTTTCCTTATCCTTGGCGCACTCACCGCGCGCGACTTGCTCATCACTCACTGCGAGCCGGAGCATATGCGTATGGCGATAGAATTACTTTCGCGCGCGGGAGTAGATATTGAAGTCGGAGCGGACACTCTTCGTGTACGAGCTGATAAAAATTCTGTATACAAAGCAATGTCGCTCAAGACGCACGAATATCCTGGATTCCCAACTGACCTTCAGGCGCCGATGATGGTATTTCTCACACAAGCAGAAGGCGAGAGTCGTGTGTTCGAAACTATTTTTGAAGGGCGCCTCGCTTACACGGGAGATCTGGTGCGCATGGGCGCAGATATCACGCTCTGGAACCCGCACCAGGCCGCTATTAAAGGCCCGACCCCTTTGCGTGGTGCACGCCTTGAGAGCCCAGATATCCGCGCAGGACTCGCTTTTCTTACGGCAGCGCTTATCAGCACAGGAGAATCCGTACTTGAAAATGTGTACCATATTGATCGCGGGTACACGCGTATCGAGGAGCGCCTTCAGAAGCTCGGCGCAGACATCACTCGCGTGAGTGCCTAGTTTTGCATAGCCCCTCGCGAGGAGCTATGATAGGGGCATGAGCTTCTTCTCGCCTCGCCTCGGTATCGACCTCGGGACGACTAATGTGCTCGTCTTTCTCCCTGGGAAGGGTGTGGTGATTAACGAGCCGTCTGTGGTGGCAGTGAGCAAGGGGAATGGCAGAAAAGGTGGAAACAAGATTCTTGCTATAGGCGCAGAAGCAAAGCAGATGATCGGGCGTACGCCAGACGACATAATTGCATACCGCCCGATGAAAGACGGTGTTATCGCTGATTACCGCGTGACCGAAGCGATGCTTCGGTATTTTATAAAGAAGGCACTCGGACGAAACCCCTTTAAACCGACGGTGCTCGTGTCGGTCCCCGCAGGCGTGAGCTCTACCGAGAAGCGCGCGGTTGTCGAGGCGGCGCTCAAGGCGGGAGCGAAGGACGCCTATGTGGTGAAGGAGCCGATACTCGCCGCCATTGGCGCGGGCATCCCCATCCACGAGCCGATGGGGCGGATGGTGGTAGATATCGGTGGGGGCACTATTGACGTGGCGGTGATCTCGCTTGGAGGCATCGTCGCCTCCACCAGCGTGAAGTGTGCGGGCGACCGCCTCGACCGCGCGATTATTGACTACGTGAAGAAGACGCACAACCTCTCTATCGGTGAGAAAACTGCTGAAGAAATGAAAATAAAGATTGGCGCGGCGGTACCGATGACCGATAAAGAACTCTCTCTCTCGGTGAAGGGGCGCGACCTTATATCAGGCCTCCCGCGCACGCTCGAAGTGACTACCAACGAGCTTGTACAGGCGATGTCGCGCGAGCTCCGTGAGATGACGCAGGCGATACGCAAGGTCTTGCAGGAGACTCCCCCCGAGCTTGCCGCTGACATTATTGATAACGGGATTATCCTCACGGGAGGCTCCTCTCAGCTCCGCCAGATGCCCGAGCTCGTGTACCGGCGCACGGGGGTTATCTCCAAGCTCGCAAACGACCCCTACTACTGTGTGGCGCGCGGGACCGGCATCGCGCTCAAACATGTAGGTACCTATCAGCAGAGTATCCTGACGAAACAATAAATGAGACACCACGCGTTTGTTATTGAAGCGGGAAGAGAGGATGGGGTAGCGCTCGCGCACGCGTGGGCGCGTGAGAACTTGGGTGGTGATGTTGAAAGCGTCTCTCTCCACTACGGACTCCTCTCGGTAGAGGATGCGCGATACATAGCCGGAATTGCTTCTCAAACAAGTGCGAATTCTAAATATCGTGCAATTATTATTACGAGTGATCGTGCGTATCACGAAGCGCAGAACGCGCTTCTCAAGCTCTTTGAGGAGCCACCCGAGGGGACATACATATTCTTGTGTATGCCGTCGCTCGGCGGGCTCCTCCCGACGCTTCGGTCTCGCGTCCAAACGTTGAGCCCACGTCGGGACGTCGTACGTCCCGACGTGGGAGCGGAAGAATTTTTGAAAGCGAATAAGGAGAAGCGTAGTGCGATTATTGCAAAACTCGCAAGCGGGAAGGACGACGAAGAAAAGCGCGAGTACCGAGAGGAAGCTATTGCGCTTGTAAACGGCATCGAAGCACTCGCTTACAAAAACTGTGAAGGTCAGATCTTCCCAAAAGAGGTGCGAGAACTTCTTTCTGATATTTCAATACTGCGCGAACACTTGTATGACCGCAGTGCACCGGTCAAGATGATTCTCGAACATCTTTCCATTGTTATCCCAAAAGATTTGGTATAATCGCGATATGACATACGACTTTAGCTCAGTAAAGAAGAACATCAAGGAGACTGAAGAGTGGCTCGCGCGCGAGCTCTCTGGCGTGCGCACCGGGCGAGCCACGCCTTCCATCCTTGATGGCGTGAAGCCAGAGGCTTATGGTGCACGGACGCCACTGCGCGATATCGCCTCGGTGTCGGTAGAAGATGCGCGGACGCTTCGGGTTATCCCCTGGGACAAGTCTGTGTTGAAGGCGATAGAGAAGGGGATTCTCGAAGCGGACTTGGGTCTAGGCGTCTCGACAGACGATCAGGGTATCCGCGTATCATTCCCTGAACTTTCGAGTGAGCGTCGCACACAGCTCCTCAAGCTTGCTGGCGACAAAACCGAGCAGGCGAAGGTGACGCTACGTGGCTACCGCACCGACGCGCTCAAGGCACTTGACGCATCGGAGAAGGAGGGGGGAATGGGGAAAGATGAAGTCGCACGTCTAAAGGGAGATCTCCAGAAGTTGATTGATGCAGGCAACGAAGCCCTTGTTGCAAGTCTCAAGAAAAAAGAATCCGAAATAGCGTTATAAAAAACAACCCCGCTTGTGGCGGGGTGTAGAGGTGATCGGAACCGAGATTAATGGATTTTAACTGAACCCATATATTCTTCCGGAACAACTTCCCATAATGGCTTGTTGCCAACTTGTGTTTTAAGACAAGTCAACCCAGACGGCAAAATTACGTCAAGTATTTTTTTACCGTTCTGCATGCGGAGAGCGATTTCTTGACCCGCTATGCGAAACAGCATTGCAGTAGCAACATTGGCTGTCTCAATCGCCTCCCGAAATCCCTTTCCGCGGGCGATGTCTACTACTACTTTTCCATCATTCGCAGAGACGATCGAAATCGCCCCTGTTAGTCCAACACTGCTCATGTCAAAAGCGCGGACAGTCTTTCCATTGATTTCAACATGTCTTTCCGGGTACTTCGAAAATGTCGTGCTTCGCATATTTACTCCGTTGGGCAGTGTGCCCACTAATTAACCTATGTCATTCATACCATATTCATAAATATTCGCAAATTTTTGTAGTGAAAAAGATGTCTGTGTAGTACAATCACCAGTAATGGATATTCTTATTTTTATTATTGTGCTCGTGGTGCTGATTGTCGTCCACGAGCTGGGGCATTTTGTAGTAGCGAAGATGTCGGGGATGCGGGTAGACGAATTCGGCCTCGGGTACCCGCCTCGCGCGCTCGTGCTTGGCGAGAAGAACGGCACCGTCTATACGCTGAATTGGTTGCCGTTTGGCGGATTTGTAAAGATACATGGGGAGGATGGAGGCGAGCAGGACGCACAAGCATTCTCTCGTCGCCCGCGCCTGTTGCAGGCACTCGTGCTTGTCGCCGGTATCGCGATGAACCTCCTCCTCGCCTATGTGCTTATTGTCGGCGCACTTCTACTCGGCTCACCGCGCTCCATATCGCAAGAGGAGATATCTCGAGCGAGCCAGGTAGAGCTAGGGGTGATCCAGGTTATTCCTGGAACTCCCGCAGAGGAGGCTGGGCTTCGTGCGAGTGACGCAATTATTTCTGCAGACTATGGCGAAGGGACGTGGTTTCCTACGGGAAGCATGAGCTTCCCTGAGTTTGTTGCTTTGAGTGGTGGAGAGGAGATTGCGCTTACTGTTGTACGAGGAGAGGAAGATCTTTCATTTTCGGTAACACCAGAGTTACTCACCTTTGCTGATAGCGATGCGCGATATGCGCTCGGTGTCGAGGTGGCAACGATCGGCATTATCTCGCTTTCATTCTTTGAGGCGATTGTTGATGGATGGAAGACAACAGGACACATGATTGTCTTTACCGCTCTCGGGCTACTTGATTTCTTCAAAGGCGTGTTCACATTTTCAGCAGATCTTGCAAGTGTTGCTGGGCCGATTGGTATTGCTGGCATTGTGGGCTCTGCTTCGGCTCAAGGTCTTTCATACCTCCTTTCCATAACAGCAATCATTTCCATTAATCTCGCACTTATTAATCTTATTCCAATCCCAGCGCTCGACGGAGGGCGCCTCCTGTTCGTTATAGTTGAGAGTATTACACGTAAGCCAATTCGTGCTGGTGTCTCGCAGGTAGCAAATGCCATTGGATTCTTCCTCCTCTTGCTTCTTATGGTGATTGTGAGCATACACGACATTTGGAAGATAGTCGGCTAGCCACTTTCTTCAGGTGGCGTATACTAGAAGCATGAGGCAATCAAAACTCTTTACTAAGACACGGAAAGAAGCACCAAGTGATGAAGTAGCGAAGAACGCACAGCTCCTTGTGCGCGCAGGGTATATACACAAAGAGATGGCAGGAGTATACGATTTCCTTCCATTAGGTCTTCGCACACTGAACAAAATCATTGGGATTATTCGTGAAGAAATGAGCGCGATAGGTGGGGAAGAGGTTTTTCTTTCTACACTCCAGGAGGCAAAGACATGGCAAGCGACTGATCGGTGGAGCGATGAAAACGTAGATTCGTGGTTTAAGACTGAACTCAAGTCTGGTACGAAGCTCGGACTCGCGTTTACACACGAGGAAGCACTCACCGCACTTATGACAGGACAGATTGCGTCGTACAAGGATTTACCTCGCTACGTATATCAATTCCAAAACAAGTTTCGTAATGAGACGCGCGCGAAGTCTGGGATTATGCGCACGCGAGAGTTTATTATGAAAGACCTCTATTCCTTTTCAAAGGACGAGGCGGAGCATGTAGCGTTTTACGAGCAGGTAGCGAAAGCATATGAACGCATATTTGCGAGAGTCGGCATTGGCGAGAAGACCTACAAGACTTTTGCCTCTGGCGGGTCATTTAGCAAGTATTCACACGAGTACCAGACTGTCTGTGATGCAGGAGAGGATATTATTTATATTGATGAGGCGAAGCGTATCGCGCTTAACAAAGAAGTGTACGATGACGCTGAAGTATACACGACGACAGGAGTACAGAAAGAAAATTTGAAAGAAGCTAAGGCTATTGAGGTTGGGAATATCTTCACTCTTGGCACACGTTTTTCAGAAGCGCTAGGACTTGCGTACAAAGACGCGGAAGGTAAATCGAGGCCAGTGTATATGGGTAGTTATGGGATTGGGCCAGCACGTTTGGTGGGTACTATAGTTGAACTACTTTCAGACGAGAAGGGGCTCGTGTGGCCGGAGAGTGTTGCACCATTTGCAGTGCACGTTGTCTCCGTGGGTCGCGATGGTGATGATGTGTCAAAGCTTGCTGATGAGTTGTATGCCGAGCTTGTCGCCAAGGGCGTCGAGGTACTCTACGACGACCGTGACGCGCGTGCTGGCGAGAAATTTGCTGACAGTGATCTTATTGGCATTCCAAAACGAATCGTCGTCGGTAAGGAGGCGCTTGCAAGTGGTGTGTTTGAAGTTGTGTCGCGCAAAACAGGGGAAGTCTCTGTGATTCCGCGCGCACAGATACTGTCTTCGTAGCTATGTCACGTTTCTCAAAAAATCTTTTATTCAGCAACGACATCGCGATTGATCTTGGAACGGCGAATACGCTCGTCTATGTGCGTGGGAAGGGGATAGTTATTAATGAGCCTTCGGTGGTAGCGGTGAATGAAAAGACACATCAAGTTGTTGCTGTTGGGAAAGAGGCAAAGGCAATGTTAGGCAAGACCCCTCCTCATATTCGTGTTGTACGTCCACTTTCGCACGGGGTTATTTCAGACTTCGAGGTCACCGAAGAGCTTCTCGCATATCTTATTCACAAAGCGCAAAATGGTCGAATGAAGCTATTTGGCCCACGCGTGGTGATCGGCGTTCCAACAGGAGTAACCAACGTGCAGAGTCGCGCAGTGCGCGACGCAGCACAAAACGCTGGCGCACGAGAAGTTATCATTCTTGATGAGCCAGTTGCCGGTGCGATCGGTGCAAAATTGCCGGTACACGAAGCGACCGGTACCATGGTGCTTGATATAGGTGGGGGTACAACAGACATTGCCGTCATTGCGCTTCAGGGCGTTGTCGCAGCAAAGAGCTCGCAGATTGCCGGAGATAGATTTAATGAAAATATTATAGACTTCGTACGAAGCGAATTTAAACTCGGCATTGGCGAGCGTACTGCAGAGGAGGTAAAGATTGCCATAGGAGCAGTGCTTCCGCTCAACGAAACATTGTCGCGAGGGGTGCGCGGGAGAGACTTTGCGACAGGACTTCCGCGAGAAATTACCCTTACAGACGCACATGTGCGCGAGGCACTTATGCCATCGTTTGACACTCTACTCGACACGATGAAAGAGGTGATCGAGGCGACACCTCCAGAATTACTCTCCGACGTGCTTCAGCATGGTGTAACGGTCTTTGGTGGTGGGGCGCTCCTTCGCGGGCTCCCGCAGGTACTCTCAAAGATGCTTGGTGTGCCGGTACGGGTTGCCCCAGACCCACTCACGGCAGTTGTGCGCGGGGCAGGGATAGTCACCGAAAACCCAGAGCTGTTTGTAGATTTTTTTATCGATGAAGAAGACATTTTTAGCGAGGCGTAACGCATTATTTTCTTCCACGACAAGAGTGTCGTGGGGCCTTGTCGCGCTCGTGATCGCGATTATTTTCGCATCTGTTCGCCTTGTGGCACCAAATTTCTTCCTACATATACTGGCACCACTTTTCGAGAGCTCACATAACGTAACTGAATTCGTTTACTCACAGACACAAGGATTTAAAGACGCCTCGGCGCTTTCAGAACGCAATAAACAACTACAGCTTGAAAATCAGGCCCTTATCTTTGAGAACAAAACACTTCTAGAAGAGCTTAATGATGTTAGGGCATTCTCCAGTGAGTTTTTACCTAAGGATATTATTGCTGGTGTTCTGGTGGCTCCACCTGAAAGCCCTTACGACACTCTTGTCCTTTCAGTGGGTTCTGCAGATGCTGTTGAGGTGGGGATGAGAGTGTTTGGGCCCGGAGGAGTGCCTATTGGCAGTATCACCGAGGTTACAGAAGACTTTTCTCGTGCCACACTTTTTTCCTCAGCAGAGACGATAACACAGGGGTGGGTAGGAGATGGGCGCATGCCAGTTTTGATGCGCGGAGTAGGCGGTGGAGCAGTCGAGGCCTTGGTTCCTCGCTCGATTGAGGTGCAGAATAATGATCAGGTATTTGCGCCTGGGCCTGGTGCACTTCCTTTCGGTACTGTTGTAGAGATATTTGACGACCTGTCTTCTCCACAACTAGAGCTACGTATTATGCCAGCGATTAACCCATCTTCCGTTACTTGGGTCATTATTCGTCGCGCAGGGATGCATTCTACCTTATGAACATACACCAAGGATTTATCACGTTCTTTGTTCTCGGGTCTACAATGTTCTTCCCTTGGATTTTTACAAGCGTAGCTACTCTGTTTATTGCTCTACGAGAACCTCTTTTGCCATTAGCTATTGGCATTATCTTTGATGCCTTATACTACGCACCACACGCACATCAATTTCCTGTCTATACGTTCTATGGTTTTGCATGTACCGCAGTTGCCTTTTTCGTACATAAGCGACTTCGCTCAAGTACCATACGATAATGTTGTGGTTTCGTAGACATATTAAAGATAGTGAGATAGCGCCAGATGAAATATTTCTTGATTCTTCAAACACACCATCCTTCGATAGGGCACGCTTAGAGGGGCGCTTGGAGCGACCGCTTTCAGAAAAAAGTTTTTTCTATATATTCGGAGTTCTCGGAGTCTTGTTTTTTATTCTTATCGTACGAACGGCGCATCTTCAGATTGCGCAAGGCAAAGCATTTGCTCTACAAAGTGAACAAAATAGTCTAGAAGTTCGAACCATTTTTGCCCCTCGAGGTGTTATTACCGACATAAATGGGATCGTTATTGCTGAAAATAAAGAGAGGGAGGATGGTACCCCAGTTCGTCAATATACATACCCCTCTTTTAGTCATGTCCTTGGCTACGTATCTTCTCCAAAAAAAGATGCAAAGGGAATATATTATGAGACCAAGCAGGTCGGGATGGCTGGAGTCGAGGCGATATATGACGAAGTACTGTCAGGAACGAACGGACAATTATTGACAGAGGTTGACGCTCTTGGGCGCGTGCGATCAGAGGGGCTTATTGTTCGTTCAGAGAGCGGGGCAACACTTGCGCTCACATTGGATACGCGTTTTCAAGAATCTCTTTCGCAAGCCATTACTGAACTAGCCCTGGAGAAGAAATTTATTGCTGGCGCTGGTGTTGTGCTCGATGTTCATACTGGCGCAGTACGCGCACTCGTATCGTACCCAAGCTACGATTCCAATGTTATGTCGAGCGGGGGTCCAGCAAAAACAATTGCGTCCTACAATCGTAACCCGGGGCGCGCGTTTCTTGATCATGCTGTACAAGGAGTGTACGCGCCCGGGTCTATCGTTAAGCCCCTTGTTTCAGCCGGAGCTCTTACCGACGGGATTATAACTCCAAAAACCATTATTAATGACCCAGGATCACTTACGGTGCCGAACAAATATGTTCCTGATAAGCCATATGTTTTTAAAGGATGGAGAGCGCTTGGCTTGATGGATGTACGGAGCGCTATTGCATGGTCTTCGGATGTGTTTTTCTATACGGTTGGTGGTGGGTTTGAAAGCCAGAAGGGTCTCGGTATTGAACGACTCGCGTATTGGTATCAACAGTTTGGGCTCGGCGCGCCCACCGGCATACTTCTTCCAGAGGAGGCAGTAGGGCGAGTCCCTACCCCAGCTTGGAAGGAGGGGGCGTATGATGAGCCATGGTATCTCGCAGACACCTACTTCACCGCAATAGGACAGTATGCGATGCAGGTAACGCCACTCCAGATGGCACGCGCGACTGCCGCTCTTGTAAACGGCGGGCGCCTACTCACCCCGATTCTTCGCGAAGGAGAATTACAAACAGAGACGCGCGTGCCGGTAACAGACGAGGCGCTCCGGGTGGTGCAGGAGGGGATGCGCGAGACGGTTACCGAAGCCCTTGCAACCCCACTTAACTTTACATATCTCAAGGTTGCCGCGAAGACTGGTACTGCCGAGACAGGATCTCGCAATCAATACGATAACTCTTGGGTTGTTGGGTTCTACCCATATGACGCCCCACAATATGCATTCGTTGTTGTGCTTGAGCGCGGGCCTGCCGGCACCGGGAGCCAGGCTGTTCAAGTAATGAAAAGATTTTTTGAAGCGCTCTATGATGAGACTCAAAGTATCGAAGGAGTTGCGCAATAGTATATAGGCAGTACAATGCACGTATTCGTATGATAGATGCCCAATATAGCGTTGTTTCTCAAGAGAAATTTGACGAGATGATTAAAGAGCTTGAATACTTGAAGATTACTCGTCGTACAGAAATTGCGAAGAACCTTGAGTACGCAAGATCGCTCGGCGACCTCTCGGAGAATGCCGAATATCAGGAGGCACGCGATATGCAGGCTGCCACAGAGGAGCGGATCAAGAAGCTTGAAGATCTTGTTAAATTCACCACAGTTCTTACTGATGGTAAGAAGAAAAACGAGGTCAGTTTCAACTCAAAAGTTTCAATACAAAAGAAGGGGAGTGACGAAGCGCATGAGTACACTATCGTAGGGAGT
>CAYGEV010000009.1:0-15216 GCA_964349035.1 uncultured Candidatus Saccharibacteria bacterium | reverse complement strand
CTTATGTCTCTCGCACGGAATTCTACATATCACGTTCACTTCTCACCTTTCAGCGAGAATATTGCTCTATCCAACCCCCGCCACCACTGGCTTGGGTTGGGTAGTTTTCTAATGCGTATTCGTATGTCAAATGTCGGTGCCACCCATTGAAACGAAAACCGCCCCAAGGGGCGGTTTTCGTGTGCTTTGTGCACCCGAGGCCTTACGGCCTATCCGCTCCAAGAAAAGTGATTTTTCGGTTCGTTGTAGACACGTATTAGAGAGTATAGCGGAGCCTCGCAAGGGCGTCAAGGGGCAACAAAACACCCCCGCTCTTGCGGGGGTGTTTTGTGAAAATGAGAGGGTTATTAGTCCTTCATCTCTGAGCGCACACGATCGAGATAGTGGGCGGCAGATGCCTGTCCACCAAGTCCAAACGCAAGACCAATCGCAAGTGAAACGGCGATAACAATACCCGTGAAGAGTGTCTGTACAAACGCCGTTGCGACATTCAGCTGTGCAAGTGCTGCAAGGATCGCAAATACCCAGATTGAGTAGCGCGCTACCTTGCCGAGGAAATTCGACGAGCCAACTGCTGCTGCCTTCGCAGAGGCAACCACAAGGCGCTCTGTCGCCTCTGCCACCACTGCAGCAACAAGGAGGATCAAGACCGCAACGATTACTTGAGGAAGGTACCCGAGGATAACTTGGCTGATAAAGAGATTCACCGTCGTAAGGTTGAGCACGTCGAGTGCAGCCACCAGGAAGACGACAATGAAGAACCACTCAACAAGTGTCCCGAGGAACTTGCCTGAAGATAGACCAAACCCTGCGCGAGAAAGAATGCGCTCGATACCAGTCGACTTAAGAGCTTGATCAACACGGAGCGCATTTACCACCTGTGCGACCACGCGCCCGAGTCCTACGCCAACAAGCCATCCAACTATGAAGATAATGATGGCAACGACGAGGTTTGGTACGAACGAAACCAACCCGTAAAACAGGTTCTGAAAAGACTGACTAAGCACATCTGCCCATGTAGTAAACACCATAGTAAGTAACGCTTTGTTTTATTCGGCTAATATACGAGCACCTATGGTAAATTGTACCATTTCTAAAGCCCGATTTTATCTATAAGGAGGCGGTGTGGATAATCAAAAACATCTCGTAAAAGACGGTCGTAAACCCCGAAACGGTATCTGAAATCTTCGGTAGAGAAGGATGCGTAACGCACCTCACGTCCAAACTCTGCCTCAAGTGCGCGTACTGTGCGCGCTAGTATTCTCTCATCAAGATTATCCCCTACTATTAACAAATCGATTTGCGATTCTGATGTTCCGGTAAAATGTCCCGAGAGCGCAACTATTTGTAGTGCTCCTGAACGACGTAGTTCTGCAACAATTTCCCTTGGGCGCACGCTCGTAGTCTCTCTAATAAAGGTTGTTAGTGCTGGCAAATACTCAAAAGATTGATTCACCTGATACTGAACAGTGACTCGCTTACGCCTCTTGCGAAGAAGTGTTGTCGCTGTAAGAGTCTTAAGTTCCACGCGCACAGCGTCTTTCCCTAGCCCGGTACGTTCACATATCTCCGAAGCGACAAACATAGTTTCTTGATTAAAGAGGAAAAGTCGCAATATCTTGAGTCTTGCGGGAGATCCGAAGAGTTTTCCTAGGGCATCCATAATGTGCCCAGTGTACGGGTTCCTGTGGGGAAATGCAAAACACCCGTACGTCATAGACATGCGGGTGTTTTGTCGTGAAAGTATACCCACTCCGGGAATTGCTCGGAAGCAATTCCCTCCAGGGCATCACTCCTGAAGATTACTTCAGGGTGACCTTAGCGCCAGCATCAGTGAGCTTCTTTGCAAGCTCCTCTGCGTCCTCCTTCTTCATGCCAGTCTTAAGCATTGAAGGCGCGCCGTCGACAAGGTCCTTGGCCTCCTTGAGGCCAAGCGCCATTACCTCCTTTACCACCTTAATAACGGCGATCTTCGATGCGCCTGCATCGGTAAGCTCGACATCCTTGGTCGACTTACCCTCCTCTGCTGGAGCAGCGCCTGCTGCAGGGCCTGCTGCAACTGCAGTCGCACTCACTCCCCACTTCTCCTCGATTGCTTTTACCATCTGGTTAAGCTCTAGAACGGTCATCTTCTCTACTGCCTCAATAATTTGTTCTTGATTCATAATTAATTCTTAGTTTTTGCCACTTCACCGAGCGCAATTGCAAAACGCTGTCGAGGTGAATTAATAATATTTGCGAACATGCCACGAAGCACTGCAAGTGGTGGAATCGTCGCGATTGCCGTCATCTGTACCATATCCTTGAATGCACCTGCAAAAACGCCTCCAAGGAGAACGAGTGCTCCCTTCAGCTTCTTTCCATGCTCAAAGACTGTGCGCGCAGGCGCCGTGGTATCGTCTGCATTTGCCGTCCACGCTACCGCCACTTCTCCCGGCAACTCTGGGATTTCTCCTGTATATCCCTGATCGGTAAGCGCTTTACGAATGAGTGTCTTCTTGGCTACATAGTAGCGCACACCCTCTTTCGAGAGTTCTTTGCGTACGTTCGATATTTCCTTAACGGTCAACTTGTTAAACCCGACAAACGCAATTGCTTTTGCCTCGGCAAATGCTTCTGTGAGCCTCGCAAGAATCACGCTCTTTTTGTCTTTTGATATAGCCATGCTGATAAATTATTTATGTACAAAACATGAAGGAGAGTTCCCCGCCACAACTTCGAGAGATGTGGGCGGATCACCTCGGCAGGATTTACGGGTATTGCTACCCACCCACTGTCTTCGGTTCGTACAAAAGCTATTGTAACAGAAAATAGAAGGAAGGCAACACGCTAAAGAGCGGTGCCCGCGAGACGAAGCGCGAGGATGCCGACGGCGATGATAACCGCGAATCCGCTTGAGAATTTCACAAACTCCACAATAAATGGCTGCATCTTCCGTGCTCGACGAGAGGATTGAGTATTATATGTTTCTTTCATACGGAGCGATCGCGTCTAGAAATGCTTTATCAGAGATAAGAATCTCAGGAGCGCGTATTCGTAATTCTCGCACAATTTCTACCGCCTCATTATATGCCCCAAGCACAAATTTCACCTTCGCGAGATCGTAATAAAAAATCGTATCAGTTGCGTCTTGCTCTACTACTCGCTCTAGATACACGGCCGCCTTCTCCCAATCTTGCAATTTCTCGTAGAGGAGTGCCGCGCGCCGAGCAGTGCTAAGGCCTTTTCGATAACGCGCATCTCCAAGAGACGCAGTGGCATTCGCCCGTGTAACATCTCCTGTTGCAAAATACAAATCCGCGAGCACAAAGTACGGCTCAGAAAGAGAGGGTACGATAGAGACATATGTTTCCAATATTATAATCGCTTCTTGATATCGTGCTGTTTTATGAGAACCAACTGGCAATGTCTTCGCCGACTCGATTGAAAGATTGGCGAGCACGTACCACGTTTGCGCGCGCTTAGGAGAAAGCTCTACCGTATGTACGGCTACCTCACGCACAAACGTAGAATCGGCGGGAGTTTCTGGCGGAGCAGAATCAAGGACGTGTGTTAAATACATTGCCGTTCGAGCGTCATACGGGAACCGCTTGTAATTTTCCGTAAGCACATCGCGCGCCATGTTGTATGCGGAAATGCGCTCAAGGCCTGAAAGGCGAAGCGCTTGTTGCTCAGTATACATCGTGTGGAGCTGATATCCATACTCAAGATCACCATAGGTCTTAAGTGCCAAGCCTTTTTCGAAGTATGTATTCGCTCGCGTCACATCGATAATATGGTAATAATATCCGCGCGACAAATTGTAATTCGAGAGCGTAGGAAGAACGGTCACGGGAACAATCAGGAGCACGAGCGCCACCGCGATACCCGCCCCTATGTGTGGCACACGAAAAGTAGAGATGGCAGTTTTAGGAGAGTCTTCTTGTTGTGCCACACATACCGCAAAAAGGGCAAGAAAGAGCCACCAGCTTGAAATGGTGTCAAAGACAAAAAAGTTCTGTACCGCATACACAAGCGCCGCTCCAACAATCAATACGCCCGCACCTTTATCTCGCTTCCACTGCTGCAGTGCTGTGACAACAAGTGAGCAGATAAGCGCCAGGTAGAGGAGGAGTCCTCCGATACCGAACTGAGCAGCGTAGTCTAGGTACGTATTGTGTGAACGGTCGAACCATTCTTCTGTTATAACACCAGGGTCATAGAAGCGATCGAAGAGAAAGGCGATATGCTCGGCGCCATACCCGGTAAGCGGGCGTTTCTTAATTTCATCTACCATATGCGTCCACACAAAAAGGCGGTTCGCGATGTTGGAATCACTGATTGAGATTTGCGCGACGCGCGCAACCGGGGTGAAAGAACTCTCGACAAGGGTCTCGCGCAGAAAGAAGAAGCCAGTGACGCATACAAAAAACCCTACAAGCCCCATGATGGACCAGCGTCGCGCACTCCCCTCCCCTTTGGCCACAAGGTACAAGAGTCCCCCTATTGCAATAACCATAAACGCAAGCAGTGTGCCACGCGTCGCCGTGAGGAGGATAGCAATAAGCTGCAGCACCGCTCCGAACACAGCGAGACGTCGCAAAGTATGAGAGAGCTGTCTCGCGACAAGAAGCGTGACAAAGAATGAGAGCGCAAGGTACCCCGCAAGAAAGGCAGGATTCCCAATGGAGCTACTTATGCGCCCTCCTGTGAAGAACCACTCCCCCACGCCCCACACGGCAATCAGTGTCCCTACAGTGGCAACCGTTCTGGTGAACCTACGGAAGAATGTCTGGTCCGCCGAAAGAAGCATAAGGTAGAACGAGGCCACTGAGAGCGTGAGCATCAAGAGCCCGTCGCCTCGCCCGAAGATGCTCCAGAAGCTCTTGTAGAGATCAAGCCCCGGTATCGAGGTCATATACGCTAGGAAAAGCAGGAGCGCGGGTACCCAGGTAATTCTTGATTTGAGGCGAGTGAAATAGAATAGCTCCCCTCCTGAACTCAGGAACGCGAAAGCGGCAAGGGAAAGAAGCGTGAGCGCGTAGAACAGCATAACCTTTGGAAAGAGGTATGGATAATACAGCCCCCCGCACACAACCAACGGAATAAGCGCCGGAGCCAGGAGAAGATACGAATATGCTCTCTGGAGCCAGTTCATCTATTTAAGCGCCTCCCAACGCGCGCGAAGCTCAACAAGCATTGGGTCCTCGGCCCCAAGAATCGCTGTAGTGTCTTTGAATACTTCTTCAACCCCCGCCGTATCCTTGGTAAAACGATAAATCATAAACTCTAGTCGTGAGATATGGAACGACGGAATATTTGGCTGATTCGCAACCGCAAGCGTGTGTGCCACGCGCGCAGTGTGGTACGCACCGAGCTTCTCCATAAGCATCCCCATATTGTGCCACGCGGTGCCCGAGGTTGAGCTTGTATCAAGTGCAATAGCTTTGGAGAGATGTTCGTACGCAAGCCTTCCCTCTCCTAAGTATTCATATTTCTGCGCGATAGAGAGGTTGATTTGGTAGTCATCATCTCCCCCAAGACGATTCTTCAGTGCAATAATCTCCTTGCGCGCCACGGCCTCCTTCTCCCCACCATCATTCAAATATCCTTCAATACTCCATGAGGCAATAGTGTCTCCTGTTTCAATGGTAACTAAAAACGGCTTCGGTATTGGCACTTCGACTACGGGAGTCTCAGGATTTTGTTCTTCAACACTTTCTGGAGTCGTGGTTGCTACTGGCTCTAGAACAGGGCTGTTGGTGGTGGATGTGGAAAGCTGTATAAGCGCCAGCGCCACTATGATTACCCCCACCCCACTAATCCACCATTGTTTTGCATTCATACACAAAAGCATACCACAAACAAAAACCACCCTTTCGGGTGGTTTTTGTTTTTGTCAGACCAATATTCTGACTGGAAGCAGTTGCCTACTTAACTCAACGACTTATGAGCTTACGCTAACAGATCGAGTTCCGATCGTGAAAGGAAGCGTCTTAACAAGGAAGTCATTCGTCCAGTCAGAGGTCGAACCTCCACTCGCAGATGAGAAGTGATCAGAGACATCTGACCAGTCAGACCATGCGATAGAAGGCACAGAAGTTGAAAGTGCCGTTCCGATCGTGCCGGAGACTGTACTGAAGATACTTGTTGTGACAGAAGTAGATGGGTTAGTAATGCTGATGCTTACGTTGTTGTTACCTGTAGCCAAGCTACCAATCGTGGTTCGAAGTTCGTAGGTTCTTGAAGATCCCTTAGGAACGTTCTGAATCGTCGTTGGGCGGAAGTCAATCAGTCCACTTGTCGCAGTAGATGTGAACATCTGTGACTGCGCTACGTGATTACCAGTTGTGGTTGCATACGTACCCGCGATAAGAGTGTTTGCACCTGCCGTAATATCATAGAGCGCGATTGTTGTCGTTGCTCCAAGAGTGACGCCAGCAGTCTTTGTGACTGTGAAAGCAATCTTGCCCCAATCGACACCGTTGTCGCCGCTATTATTTGCGGTGATGGTGAATTTACCAATTACCTGGTCCGTACCTGCTGCAAGAACATCAGAAACAACTACAGGAGTAAATGTTGCTGAAGACTTGCGAACATAGAGTACACCGACATTCGTACCGTCCGAGCTGAGGTCAGCCGAGCCAGTAAGAGCTGTGGTGAGGTTGCCAGCGCTATCAGTTGCCTCAAAGCCCTCATTGCCGTCTAGGACGACAGAGAGTGCTTCGCCAGACAGAGCTGCGTTGTTAGAGTCAATAGAGACTACATCAACATAGACATCAAGTGCCTTAGAAGTACCTGCTGGAACAGCAAATCCGAGATTTGTGAAGGTCGAAGTTGCGTATGGAGCAGTACCAGGAGCACCGAGGTCGAAGCCCTGTGACTTAATAGCCGCACCGGTAGAAGCGTCCTTGAGAGTGATCGTACCTACTGCCGAAGCAGAGTTCGATGGAACCTTCACAAGAACCTTGTTAACCGTCTGCGACGCATTAGTTGCGAGGAAGTTGAAGGAACCAATTTTCACTGCGTTTGTACCACCAACCACGATAGCGTCAGCTGGTGTTCCACCAGTATTGACAGCTGTCGTAAGAGTACCGCTCGATACAACCGTCATAGTCTGGAGCGTAGCTGCAGTACCTACGGAGACCGAGTTGCCAGTCGTTATGCCCGTACCACCAGTAGAGGTAGTGACGGTCGTAGCCGAGATAGCACCGATGTTTGCGCTCGACTTCACATCTGCGTATACATTAACCTTTATCGAGTTAGATGCTGGGATGCTGATACCAGTTACGGAGAATGTGTTTGACGTCGAGACTGAAGACTTCGTGCTTCCGATAGTTGCACCGGTTGACGCGTTGGTCAAGCGGAGGTTCGTAAGCGTTGAAGCTGGAGTCGAGACGAAGTCGATGTCGATGGTGTTGATGTTAACACCCTCGTTTGCACCTGCTGCAAGAGTGAAGACACCAAGCTTGAAGCCATTCGTACCTGCCACAACGGACTGGTTCGAGTGACTTGAATCCTTGGATGCCGATAGTGATGCAGAGGAAACGACGACGCTGTTACCCTCAACCTCAGAGATAGCGGAGCTAAGGCGGTTACCCGACTTTACGCCCTCTGTATCAGCCGTTGCGACCGATACTCCGAAGTCAAAGTCAGAGCCAGAAGCAATTGAAGTACCGTCTGCCTGCTTAGCATCAGCATAGATATCTACAATTGCAACAGTGCCCTTCTTAAGAATCATCTGAGAACCGAATGAGAACGCGGTAGTACCGCCCTCGACAATGTCCTGTGTAGAGCCGATCTGAACACCGTTAAGGAATACCTTACCGTTGTCGATGTTGACTGCAGCTGAGTCGTTATCATCAACGTCAACCGTAATCTGCTCAACCTTGAGGTCGTCGCCGATTGCGCGGAATTCGAAGCTTGCCCACTTCACATTAGTTGCATCAACTGCAACTGCAGAAGAAGGGGAGTTCGATGCCTTAGTTACCGAGAGATCTACACCCTCAACCGTATCTGCTGTACCAGAGAAATCTCCAGTTGGAAGAATCGGCTGATTAAGATCTGCGTCGATGAACTGTCCATCAACCGCACGGCGGACCTGGAAGTCTACCGTGTCTCCGGAACCACCAACAATGTCAGCGGCTACGCGGAAGTCATTACCACCCGTTTCAAGGCGAAGTGGGCTCGCAGAGAAGTCAAAGACAACCTTCTTAGCTGTCGTTGCTGCTACTGTAGAACCAACTTGTACCCCCTTGACGTAGAGTCTTAGGTTCTGGAAGTCTGCGTCGACAGTGGAACCGCGGTTCTCAAGCGTAATCGACTTGAGGAGTACTGCGCGAGTACCAACCGTAACAGTAGACTGGAAGACCGTCGTGTCGGTGCCAGGAGGGAGACTCGAGTTTGAGGCAGGAGTCGTAACCGTTCCGAAGACAACCGTCGCGATCGAAGCCGAAGAAACAGTCTGCGTGTAGCCGCTAATCGGGAAGGCGACTGAAGAATCAAGTGTCGCGCTAGAACCGATCGAAACAAGCTGTACGCCGATCTGCTGTCCGCTCGTAGAGCCAGCGATGTCAGCACGTACCGAGATCATCTTCGTGCCTCCAGCAGGAACCGTGAAGATTCCTGTTGAGTCGTTGAAGTTGAACGTCGAGTTGCTGATACCTGCTGGATCAGTGATACGAACCACTCCGTCGAAGAGGTAGACGTTAGAGAGAGACGAATCCGTCGAAACGCCGATGCGCTTAAACGTTGCGTTCGTCACCTTAACATCTGCAGAGGTTGGGTTCGCAAAGGTAAACTTCGCGAGCTCACCTGTTGCTTGCCCCTGTACAAGAGCGATGTTGTTTGGAGAATCCGTTGCGAGCATGACCTTGAGGCCATTGCCAGAGACGACTGGAGCTGATGGATTCGTTGAAGAACCACCAAATGCAGCACGGCTCTTTGCACCGAAGTATCCAGCTGCAGGAGAAACTCCTGCTGCCTTCTGCCAAGCGACAACGCCAGCCTGTGTGAGGGCACCGAAGTAACCCGTCGCATTTGCTGACATATATCCACCTGCCTTAAGAGCATTCTGGAGGCAAGTCACATCTGCACCAGTTGAGCCACTCATCAAGTCTCGTGTGAACGAGCAAGAAGACGAAGCTGCTGGAGTAGAAGGAGCTGAAGGCGTGCTACCCGTGAGGGAAGCGTTAACATTTGCGATTGTGCTTGCGTCAGCACCGAACGAAGTGAGGAGCGAGAGGATCGCCGAGACCTGCGATGCAGAAAGTGCTGCTTGCGCGATAGGCGCGAGAGCAAACACTGACGTTACCATTGCAAGACCGACAGCCACTGCTGCAACCTTCGAGATCGCGTTAGTAGTTGTAGACATTTTTAATAGTTTTAAGCGCACATGATAATCAAGTTAAGGCACACACTAGCTAAAGCACTTTCACACTATCCTACAACGTACGGTATCGACCAGTACGCCATAGATTAGTTGGTAAGGTTAGGTGACTTTTTAAGAGTCACTATTCAGTTATCAAAGTACGCCCGTACAGGAACAAGAGTCCCCGCAAGGACTAATAAATAGTATATGCGGGAAAAGTTATTCCAGGGAGCCTGCGTGTGGATAACTTAATAGGGCTAGCAAACAGAAAAAGACCGTAGTACGGCCACTTTTTTGCTCCTAGTCCCTAGTCGCTATCACAAAGAGTATGGTATCAAAGTGGGTGACTGAAGTCAATCGCCCCTTAATGCCTACGAGAGCGAGTAGGTGCTCCAGCGCCTCTCCCCCGTCTTTACCACAACCCCAGACTCAACAAGGGCAGTAATCTCTCTCTGAATTGTCTTTTCTGACACTCCTTGAACTATCATTGATATGTCCTTTATGTTAGCCCTACCTTTACTCTTTATAAGCGATATTATAGCTCCTTTTCTATCATTATTACCATCAAGTTGTGCAACAATGTCCTTTATATGTCCTTTATCGCCAGCTTCCTGCTTCTGTGCACGCAAATGGGAGCGCTTTGTCTCTTTTGTGAAAGATTTCTTAGCAAGGGTTGAGATGGTAGGAACATCCTCAAGAATAAGAGCTGTATCCTCATGTCCTTCAACCTCTTTAAGTAATTCTTGCGCTTCGTGCATTATGATTTCGGTGTTCATTGGAGAAAGCATTCTAGCCGTTCTTGCTACAGATAGAAGTGAGGACAGCGCCAAAACCTCTTGTGGAAGTTTGGAACGAATCTCTCTAGTAGATAGTCTTGCTGTGTCTAGAAGACGTAGCGCAAGCGTGTCAATACGATCCTTTAGTGCCCCATTTCCGACAAAGGCCGGTGCTATAAGATTAAGTGCTTTTACAATCCTTTCAATCTTTTTGTATACAAAAACTCTACGAATGTCCTTTTCAAAAACGTTAGAAAATATGCTTTTCTCTAGGACTATGTCTGTCCTGTGGTCATATTTACCACTCGTATTTGCAATATGTCCTATATACTTTTGAATGTGTCCCATAGTCTATACCAGTATATGTCCGATACTGAAGTATGCAAGTCCAGATATCTTATATGCGCCTCCACATTGTTGTGTTTCCCCAGCTCCAGGGTTGCTCAACGTGATGCTACACTGTAGACACGATGCGGAGAGAAAATGCACAGAAAAATACAGCCCGTAGAGGGCGGCGCGACAATGCCCGTTCTGATATTCTTATCCGCTATGCCTCTTCGGTTGTTCTGCTTGCTTCTGGAACCTTATTCCTACTCTCATTCTTTGGTGCTGCTGGGCCAGTAGGAACGACTCTCTTCACGACAAGCTTTGCGATTGTTGGAGTGGGAGCGTTTGTTCTACCTATCGCATTAATTGCCATTGGTCTTTATGCTGGTTTTGGTCGCCCCACACTTGAGCCGCTCGTCTCTTCTGGGCTCTGCATAACATTAGTGTCTGTGCTGGCCTTTGCTGGCCTCTTCCCTAGCTCTGGGCTTGGTGGGGTGGTAGGTGCGTGGGGCGGGGAGCTTCTTTCCGGATTCTTCGGCTTCTGGGGAGCCTTCGTTCTTCTTGTCGCAAGTGCCTCCATTGGAATAGCGATTATTACTGATCTAGAAAAATTGCTTGAGATGGTGCAAGAAAGAGTTCGTGCTGTATCTGAGAAAATAGTACTCGCTCGCGCGCGAAATAAAGATTTGGAAGGAGAAGACTTCTCTCTTGGTGTGGTTGGTGTCCCGGAGAATTCTGTTCAGGAAGCTGTGGAAGAAACAGGTCTATCAGAAAGGTCTAGAGAGAAGGAGCGTGACCCGGTGGTGACCGTCTTCAGTGATGTGTCCGGAGATCGTGCAGGGACGGGTATTGCAAACTTCGATGCAGAGTACGAGGCCCCCCCACTCTCTATCCTTGGCGCAGATAAGGGAAAGCCCGGAGTCGGGGATATTAAAGCAAACGCAAATATCATCAGACGCACGTTCCAAAATTTTGGCATAAGCCTTGAAATGGATGAGGTGTCAGTGGGTCCAACGGTTACTCGATACGCAGTAAAGCCAGCTGAGGGAGTGCGTCTCTCAAAGATACTCTCGCTCACGAGCAACCTTGAACTCGCGCTCGCTGCGCATCCGGTACGCATCGAGGCACCTATCCCCGGGAAGTCTCTCGTAGGGATAGAGGTGCCGAACACGACCAAAGCAATGGTGGGCTTGGGCGGCGTAATGAGTACCCCTGAGTGGTCAAGCAGTACCAAACCACTGCTCGCGGCACTCGGACGAGATATCGCCGGCACCGCTCACTATGTGAATATCGCAAAAATGCCTCACGGACTTGTCGCGGGCGCCACTGGATCTGGAAAGTCGGTTGCCATCCACGCGATTATCACCTCCCTCCTCTACCGCAATGGGCCAAACCAACTGCGTTTTATTATGATCGATCCGAAGCGTGTGGAGCTCACGGCATATAACGGAATCCCCCACCTCCTTACCCCCGTCATTACTGACCCAAAGAAGAGCATCCTTGCGCTAAAGTGGGCTGCAAAGGAGATGGATCGTCGTTACGGTATTCTTGAACAAGAAAAGGTGCGAGATATTGCCTCATATCACGAGAATATATTTGAACCAGCGAAACAGAGGGGCGCTAGTGAAAAAGAAGATATCCCTGAAGCCCTACCGTATATCGTCATTGTTATCGATGAGCTTGCAGACATTATGCACTCGTACCCGCGCGAGCTAGAGGCGGCTATTGTACGCCTTGCACAGATGTCGCGCGCTGTCGGTATACACCTCATTCTCTCAACGCAACGACCATCGGTAAACGTTATAACCGGCCTTATCAAAGCAAACGTCCCTACACGCCTTGCCCTCCAAGTCTCTTCCCAAATAGACTCCCGCACCATTATTGATGGCCCGGGAGCGGAGAGCTTGCTTGGCGCAGGCGATATGCTCTACCTCTCCGCAGACATGCAAAAGCCAGTGCGCCTCCAAACCGCGTTTATTAGTGAAAACGAAGTGAAAAAAGTTGTTGCCTACATTAAGAGCAACAACTCTGGCGACCTATCAAGCATAGACTTCGGAACTGGAGGAATGGGAACAAGTAGTGAAAATACTGATGTTATTGGTGTTATGCAGGCAGGGTTCGAAGATGCAGAAGATGACGATGAACTCTATGCTGACGCTAAGGCCGCGGTAGAAGAGGCGGGGCGCGCGTCTACCTCGTACTTGCAACGCAAGCTCAAGATCGGTTATTCGCGTGCCGCGCGTCTTATGGATGTTCTTGAACAGCATGGGGTTATTGGTACCGCGGACGGGTCGAAACCAAGAGAGGTTCTTACAAAAAATGCATCCACTCTTCAGGCGACCTCATTTGAAGAAAATTCTTCTGAAGAAAAGATGTATTGATATCTTAATGATCCGACAAACCCTTACTCTGGTTCTTATACTGTTTATTGGGTATGGCGCACTAGAGCTCTTCCCTTTAATTGCTGGCCCATCGCTTTCTATACAAAGTCCTGTTGATTACGAAGTGTATCCTGGAGGATCTGTGCGGGTAGAAGGGGTGGCAACGCGTGTTGCGTCACTCACGCTAAACGGAGGGTCTCTCTTACGTGACAAGGAAGGGGTCTTCTCGTCAACTCTTACCTTCCCGCGTGGAGGGTCTATACTTACACTTGTAGCCACGGACCGCTTCGGCAGAACCGTGTCGGAAACGCTCACCATTGTCGTTCCATAATTATATTTTTAACGCATCATTCTATGGCATTCGGAAAACCAAAAAAAGAGAAGGTCCTGAAAACTGTCAGTGGACATTCTTCTGACAAAAGCGAGAAACAGAAGTCTATTGAGCAGGCTTTGAAGGAAATCCGAACTAAATTCGGTGACGAATCGATAACCACGTTTGGTGCTGGTCGCCCTGAGAAAATTCCTGCGATTCCGACTGGATCTATTGGGCTTGATGCGGCACTTGGTGTTGGTGGCCTTCCTCGTGGACGTATTATAGAGATTTTCGGTCCAGAATCTTCCGGTAAGACAACCCTATCGCTCCATGTAGTAGCTGAGGCACAAAAGGCTGGTGGAGTTGCAGCTTTTGTTGATGCAGAACACGCTCTTGATCCTGAATATGCCAGGCGTATTGGCGTGAAGTTGCAAGAATTATTAATCTCCCAGCCAGACACGGGCGAGCAAGCCCTTGATATTGTGGAGAGCTTGGTACGCAGTGGGAATGTCGATATTATTGTTATTGACTCTGTTGCAGCACTCACTCCAAAAGATGAGATAGAGGGTGAGATGGGCCAACAACACGTTGGTAAGCAGGCACGGCTTATGAGCCAAGCTCTTCGCAAGCTAACTGCCATTGTTTCTCGCAGTAAGACTATTGTCATCTTCATCAACCAGATCCGTATGCAGATTGGGGTGATGTTTGGGAACCCAGAGACCACACCGGGTGGTAAGGCGCTCAAATTCTATACTTCTGTGCGCCTCGACATACGCCGTATCGCAAGCATCAAGAAGGGTGATGAGGTGGTTGGTGGGCGTGTGCGCGTAAAGGTTGTGAAGAATAAGGTCGCAGCACCATTCAAAACAACTGAGTTTGACCTCCTCTACAACGAAGGTATTAGTCGCGAGGGTGAGCTTATCGCCCTTGGCGAGAAGTACGGACTAATTCAGAAATCAGGATCTTCCTACAAGTTTGGTGACGTGGCTCTAGGTAGAGGATATGACGCGTCTCGCACAACTCTTCGCGAAGACAAGGTTCTGTCCAAGAAATTACTTAAGGAGGTCCAAACAAAGCTTGCTGATACCTCATTTACCGGAGGAGCTGAAACGTCGAGCGAAGAATAGTGGTAGGGATTGAAAAATATATCTACTCCTGGTACCCTGGATTTCTATGGCTGTTTTGTCTTATAATGAGATTCTTCCCAAGTGCATTGTTAACTACAATGATGAGCCGTATGAGGTATTGTCCTCACACATCTTTCGTATGCAACAGCGCAAGCCCGTTAACCAAACACGGCTCCGTCACCTTGTGTCTGGTAAGGTAGTTGAGATATCCTTCCACCAGAACGAGACGCTGACCGAGGCAGATATTGAGCGAATGCAAGCGACCTATCTCTATACAAACCGTGGTGAGAGCTGGTTCTGTGAAGTAGGCAATCCGAAGAATCGTTTCTCCTTCCCTGAAGAGGATCTCCATAGCCAAGTTCAGTGGATTATGCCAAACACGACTGTTGAGGTGATGACCTACAACGAGAAGCCGGTTACTATCAAAATCCCAATTAAAGTGGAGATTGTGGTTAAAGATGCTCCTCCGGCGGTCAAGGGCAATACCGTATCTGGAGGATCAAAGCTTGTTACGCTCGCAACTGGAGCAGAAATTAACGTCCCCCTCTTTATCAATACTGGAGACGTGGTACGTATCAACACTGACACCGGCGAATACACTGAGCGCGTAGAAAAAGCGTAAGCGACGTAGGGCTAAAACAAAAAATCCGCTCTCGAAGAGCGGATTTTTTGTTCGCCCGGTTGCGGCCTTAGGCCGCAACGTAGGGAAGGAGTGCCATATAGCGCGCACGCTTAATAGCTTCGGTTATATCACGCTGTTTCCCCGCGGGGATGCCAGTACGCTTCTTCCCCATTATCTTCGCGTGTGCATTAGTAAACTGTCGCAAATACGCAACGTCTTTGTAGTCAATAACCTTCTTGAGCTCTATCTCTTCTCGTTCAGATTGGTGTGCCATGGTGTGTGTAATTTCTATGTAAATTTCTAAATGAATTTAGAAAGGAA
>CAYGEV010000008.1:0-16510 GCA_964349035.1 uncultured Candidatus Saccharibacteria bacterium | reverse complement strand
TTGAAGATTTACTTAATGCTGGGCCTGAAAAAGCAGGAAAGGAAAATTATGAACGCGCAATCAGACAACGGGATTCAGGTGGTGTGCCGGCAGGCGCAGCGGCCGGCCTTGCGGTATTTCTCGCCTCGAGTCGTGCAGAAGGCCTCACTGGAAAGATTTTCTCTGCCATTGCTCCGTACGAGACATTTCCGGAGCATAAAGAGGATATTATGTCCTCTGACGTGTACACGATGCGGCGTATATGGCCAGAAGATCGTGGTTTTACGTGGGGAAAATTAAAAAATGATTAAACAAGCCGTTATTTCTGCTGGCGGATTTGGGAAGCGCCTGCGTCCGTATACGGAAACGATGCCTAAGCCTATGGTGCCTGTACTTGGGAAGCCACTCCTTGAGTGGCATATCGAGCAATTCAAGAAGCACGGGGTCACCGAATTTTTCTTTACCCTTCACTACTTACCCGATGTCGTGATGGAGTATTTCGGTGATGGATCTCGACTTGGCATACAAATACATTACTTTATTGAAAAAGAGCCTCTCGGCTCTGCGGGCGCACTGAAGGCGCTTGAAGCACAGCTAGATACTACGTTTTACTATATTTATGGTGATACGTTCAGTCTTATGGACTACACTACGATGGCTAATGCATTTTATACAAAAGAGAATGCTATCGGTATGCAACGTACCAAACGCACAGATTCGTACGAGGATGCAGATGTCGCGGAGATCGATACCAACGGACAATTTATAGCTGTTCACAACAAACCGCATACAGAGAAGTATCAGAATGCTCACCGGATGCGGGGCGCTTTTATTTTGACGAAGAAGATACTTACCTACATCAAAGAAGACACCTTCTTCGATATGGGAAAGAATCTATTGCCAGCGGTAGTGATGGCAGGAGAGCGTTTCTACGGATACGAGTGCACCGAATATTCTAAGGGTATTGATACCATTGAGAAACTGCGCGAAGTCGAGGAATATCTTACAACACATTCGTTATGAAAGTTTCTATTATTATTCCCGTATACAATGAGGCCTCTACCGTTGTTGAATTGCTTGAGCAGGTGTGGCAACAGCCACTTACACTAGAAAAGGAAATAATTATCATCGAGAGCAACTCAACCGACGGCTCGCGTGAGCTCGTAGAAAGATTTGCACAAGAGAAGCGCGGGCAGGTTACACTCATCTTGCAAGAGAGGCCTCGCGGTAAGGGCTTTGCCGTACGCGAAGGATTCAAGAAGGCGACAGGAGATATTATTCTCATTCAGGATGCAGATTTAGAATATGATGTGAAGGATTATCCTACCGTGTTGCAACCTATCATAGACGGTAGGACATCTTTTGTGCTCGGGAGCCGGCACGTGCAAGGAGACACACGAAACATTCGTAAATTTGAGGGATCTCCGATTAAAGCGCAGTTTATGAATTTTGGCGCAGTGCTGTTCCACACCTTTTTCAATGTGTTATTCGGTGTACGTCTCACCGACCCAACGACGATGTTTAAAGTGTTTAGACGTTCGTGCCTCGACTCGTTTACTTTATCTGGCAACCGATTCGATCTCGACTTTGAGTTGCTTGGGAAATTAATTCGAGCCGGCTTTTACCCTATTGAAGTGCCTATTTCCTATAAATCGAGAAGTTTTGCTGAAGGGAAGAAAATCCGCATAATCCTTGACCCATTGCTATGGGTACGCATTATCCTCAAGACACGCTTTTCTCCACTGAAGAAGGCTTAGTTCTCTGCTCAACGAAAAATGCTACCGCAGAGAAGGCGCAAATCAAGAAGAGGGGGTCTACAGGCGCTCGATAGCGAGCGTGAGCTCCTGGTCCTGTAACAAAGGCAAAGTAGAGCATAATAGCGAAGAACATGCGCGTGAGGCGGGTATTTCTTGAGCGCCACAGACTTATGAACACTAGGAGGGATACTATTCCCCAAAACGCATTTTCAACAAGGAACCAGCCATGGTTCTTCAGAACCACTATGACAAGTGGTAATGAAAATGGGTTTAGAGCATGAATGAGTGGTGGCTCTGGTGGTCGATCAAAATTAGGTAACATAATGTTCACTGTCCACCAATAGTCGTGTGCTCCATTAGAGGTGAAGAATGGGATAAAGGTAGTTAGATGGAATATCGCGTAGCGGAATGGATGTTCGAAGATAAAACCGAGCGCAGTTTTTTGCAAAATATCTGAATATTCAGGACCTGTTGGTACGGGACCTCGAGGGATGCCTGCTCTGTCCTCTAGTGCGTAACGACCCTCAAGATTGCTGACGCCATAAATCGACGCATACAAATCTGATGCATTTTGGCGGAAAATAAAATAAGGGCCTGTTGTGGCAAATTGCCATGAATCTAGCTGTACCTTATTTCGCACACACCACGGAGCGAGTGTCCCTAGAAACACGAGCACCATAAGAAGAGACGCGTATATGTGTGTTCGTGACCAGCTCGTCCGTGGAAGATAGAAAATAAAGTACGCAGGGATAAAGAATATAAGAATGTACATCGATGCCGCCTTTATGTAGGTGAGAAGACCGAAGAGAAGTCCGGTAAGCGCAAATCTCACATAGATATTTTTTTCGGAAAAGAAGAATATATAGAGCGCGGCAATGAAGAGGAAGGTAAATAGATTCTCGTTCATCAATGTTGACGCAGAGAGCATCGTGCTCGGTAGGACGAGGTAGAGTAGAATAAGGGCAAGTGACCATTTTTTATTCAGGACGGTCCTCGCCATAGCGTAGATTAAGATAGTCGTAATGAAAAGAATGAATATTTGTGCGATAAGGACCGGGTAGAAGCTGTGGAACAGTGCGTAGAATGGCGCAATGAACGCTGGGTACCCAGGCGTGCGCCACATGTCGGGCTCTATGGGGGATGTGGTGGAGAGTGAGAATACGCCATGCTCCACCATATTTACGGCGCCTCGAGCGAAGAGAGATTCTATGTCAGCACTTACCGCAGGGAACTCACGAGCCACTTTTGTGTCTGTAGTTTGCGCTATATACGAAAGATAAAGGAGACTTCCTCCGGCAGTAAATACACTCACCGCAAAGAAAATAATCCACAATCGAACCCCAGCATATTTTGTAAGCAACTCTTCTTTCATGCGTATTAATATTTGTTTCTGATAGTATACCAGGTAATGGTCAAATTCGAATATGAAGGGAGAGATTTAGAGGCGATGTCATTCGCGCGGAAGTATCATGAGTGGATTCTCGGCCTATTCCGCGATTTTCTTGGGAAACACGTGCTTGAGGTAGGTGCAGGGTCAGGGAGTTTTTCTGCGCTTCTTGCGAAAGAACCGCTTACCGAATTGGTCGTTGTAGAACCCTCTCAAAATATGTATGCGCTTCTTGAGAAGAATGTGGCACACGATACTCGTATTAAGGCGCGCAATGCGTTCTTTGTAGATATACAAACAGAATATGAAAATCATTTTGACTCAATCGTATATGTTAACGTTTTAGAGCACGTAGAAGACGATGTAAAGGAACTCGCGCATATTTATGCGTCTCTCAAGCCGGGTGGCTCTGTGTGTATCTTTGTGCCAGCACTACAGTGGCTCTATAGTGCGCACGACAAAGCCATTGGACATCACCGGCGATATTATAAGAAACAACTTACTACTCTTGTACGGGAAGCTGGGCTTGAGATAATCCAAGCAAGATATTTTGATATCTTCGGCATTATCCCGTGGTTTATTTTGCTTACATGTGGACTTATGAAGGGAGACCCAAGTGCAGGGAATATCTCATTTTACGATACCTATATAATCCCTATATCGAGAGCTTTTGAATCTATTGTTACTCCGCCGATTGGGAAAAATATTCTTATGGTTGCACGGAAGCCGATTTGAAAACAACATTGTGATACATAAAGTAGCTCAATATCGCTAATAATCCTGCGGTCACTATTTGTGCTGCGAAATACCATACGTGAAGGTGGCTTACCAAAAGATACATAAGTACAGTGTTCAGGCCTAGGTTTACGGTAAGCGTGACGCTGATATAGCGTGCGAATTGAAACGGAAGGCCGGTCATTGTTGAGTTTTGGAAGGTCCAGAACTTTTGCATAGTGAAACTTACCACCAGTGCGGACAGGAAGCCAAGTGTTGACGCAAGGAGGTAGTGAAAGTTAAAGAAATGCACTAACACAAAAAGCATGCCGAGGTTGATGACGGCAGCCGTACCTCCAGAAATAAGGTAGCGGACAATCTTTTGTACGCGCTCGGAAAAGAAGAGGGTGGAGAAGGCGCTCATAAGGGTATATACTGTATACCATACCAATTAATTATTAGAGTACGTACGTATGAACACATCTTTGTATAGCTCTTTCGGGATTATCGCGTTTATTGGTGTCATGCTGATAAGCGTTCCTGCGTATGCACAGACGAATGACGCCGTAAATATTGATGCGCGTGGGACGGTTATGGTCTCGGAAGACGGTGAGATAGAGGTAGATATTACGTCAAAAGTAGATGGGATGGGTCTTTCACCTGAAGACGTGAGCGTGCGTATGAACATTAAAGATGTTCGCGTAGATCCTCGAGGAGAAATTGTTGTTGATATTGAAGACTATTCTTACAGTGACACCAGGACACCTGAAGAAGTTCTAGAAAAGCGAATGGAACTTCGTGAGGAAAGGAAAGAGCGTATCTTGGAAATTAGGGATGAACATATGACTGTACGCGCAAGCACGCTTGCAGACCTTCGCGCGAAGCGCGAGGAGCGCCGTGCAGAGCTCGCAGATGAAGAAGCAAGTACGACGCCTAAGTTTAGAAACGTAATGAAGAATGCGAATGAAGTGCGTCTAGCCGTACACACACTTCTTGCTTCTGAGGATCTCGTAGGCGGCATTGGTCCACGTATTTCTGAAATCGCGAAACGTATGAACGACACGGTAGGGAGCACTACTGACGCTGAAGCGAAGATAGAGTCTCGTGGGGCTCTGAAGAAACTTTTCTTCGGTGGAGATCGTACTGCAGCAGAGGCGATACAGGGAGCGGTTGATGCGAACAATGCAGATATCGCTAAACTAAAAGAGCTTCTAGCAGATACAAGCATTTCTGCAGAAGTTGCCACCGATCTTCAGGCGCAGATAGAAGTGCTCGAGAAGGCGCAAGATCGCCTTGCGACTCTTGCTGATAAGGAAGGGAAGCGCAGAGGATTGTTCGGTTGGCTCTTCGCTCGTGAAGAGACATCAACTACTTCTGAATAAATATCGTTTCTCGTAGAAAACGCCCCGTACTCCGGGGCGTTTTCATATGCTATGATGCGCCATATGCAGAGGGAAAGCACGGTAGTTCAACTCTCACGGTGGGTAGCGCTCGGAGCCATTTTTCTCATACCCTTTCTTCCTCTTGTCGTAACCTCAAGCTATTTTTTCCCATTTATCACCGGTAAGGCATTCTTTTTCCGCATACTCGTTGAGATAGCGTTCTTCGCGTGGATACTTCTCGCTCTCGCAGACACTCGATATCGCCCACGCATCTCGATTGTTGGCATAGTTGCTATTGCCTTTGTCGTGTGGATGTTTATCGCTGACGCCCTTGCGCCAAATGCGGCAAAGGCATTCTGGAGCAATTTTGAGCGCATGGAGGGTTGGGTGTTACTCATTCATCTACTCGGGTTCTTCTTCGTCAGTAGCGCCGTCCTTAGGGTACACAAGCTCTGGCGTGGATGGTTTTATACCAATATTGGTGTCGCACTCCTCATATTCGGTTACGCGTTCTTACAGCTTGCCGGCGTCTTCGCGATACATCAGGGCTCTACGCGCATTGACGCAAGCTTCGGCAACTCAGCATACCTTGCTATCTATCTCCTTTTCACCACCTTCATTGCAATCTGGCTAGCAAGCACCGAGACGCGACGATGGGCTTCACGCTCGCTTATTGTGATCGCCGCAGTGGCGGGCGTGCTTGTCTTTTTTACGCATACTCGCGGAGCGGTACTTGGTCTTGTGGGCGCCCTTGGGCTTGCCGCGCTTCTCACACTTATCTCTGCGGGGAAGCGTGCGCGAGCTTGGGCTGGATGGGGGTTAGCTCTACTTATCTTGTGTGCGACAACGCTATATATTGCTCGTGACGCTACTTTTGTAGAACACAACCGCACACTAAATCGTATTACATCAATCTCTATTGCAGATGGCTCTACACGCTTTACGTTATGGGGTATGGCGCTTGATGGAGCGAAGGAGCGCCCGCTTACGGGGTGGGGACAAGAAGGGTTTAACTACGTTTTCAACAAACACTACGAACCATCCCTATACGAACAGGAGGCATGGTTTGATCGTGCCCACAACACATTTATTGACTGGCTTTCTGCTGGAGGTATCCCCGCATTCCTCCTCTATGTGGCCCTTTTTGGTTCGGCAATAGTTCTTTTGTGGCGCTCGCCAGAGCTATCACGTGGCGAACGTATCGCGCTTACAGCAGCGCTAGCTGGATACGCGTGCCACAACTTTTTTGTGTTTGACAACCTATACTCATATATTTATTTCTTTTCTATTCTTGCGCTTATTGACTCGCAGGTTGGACGGACGGTGCCTAGACTTGAGCAAGCTCGCGTAGGTACACCACAAGAAATTATCACGTACGGCCTTCCTCTTGTACTTATTATAGGATCTATAACGCTTTATACAGTAAACGTATCTGGCATGAACACCTCAACTCGTCTTATTGAGGCGCTCTCTGTAAACACACACGGTCTTGAAAACAGCATCGGCATTTTTGAGAAATTTGCAGAAAATCCCCCATTCGCAGCGCAAGAAGTTCGTGAACAGCTTATTACCTTCGCGATCGGCGCCGCCCAAAGCCCAGTCGTTTCTATGGAAGACAAGCAACGAATTGCCTCGCTTGCAGTGAATGAAATGCAAAAACAAGTCGCAGCATATCCAAAGGACGCACGTTTACGCCTTCAGCTTGCGAATATCTATCGAGCGGTCTACGGAGCCTCGTCTAGTGCTCTTGATGAGATCAATAAAGCGATAGAGCTTTCACCACGTAAGCCAAGCATCTGGATTGAGGCTGGAGCATCAGAGTGGGATATGGGGAACGCTGATGCGGCGTATGCGCGCTTTAAGCACGCGTATGAGCTAGCTCCACAATTTAAAGATCTTGCAACATACGCTGCTGCTGGCGCTATTGCCTCTGGGAAAAAGGGGGAGGGAATGGCCATTTTAAGAGAGGCGCATGGAACGGATACCGTAGATAGCGACATTCTTGTTGCGGCGTATTATCGTATCGGCGCATGGACAGACCTGATTAGTCTTCTTGAGAGTCGTGTAGCAAAAGAAGGAGCACCTGCGGACGCTTGGCTTTCTCTAGCTGCCGCAGAATACTCGTCTGGGAACGGTGGGAAGGCAATAGCGACCATAAGAAAGGCGATAACATTGTATCCGCATATTAAGGAAGCTGGAGAAGCGGCAATTCTTGAAATTGAGGCAGGGCCTCAAGGAAAATGAAGGTTATAGAACACAAACCACTTGCCACATTCACTACGTTTCGCATAGGAGGTGAAGCGCGCTTCTTTATTGATGCATACACTGAAGAAGATATTCGCTCCGCAATTATATTTGCAAAAGAGAAAGATCTTCCACTCCTTGTTATAGGGAAAGGGAGCAACATTCTTATACAAGACGAGCCGATAGATGCGGTTATTGTGAGAATCTCTATAGCAGAAATAAGAACACGGGATACACGAGACGCACTCCATATCACCGCTGGCGCTGGAGTACTTTGGGACGATGTTGTAGACACAGCAAGCGCGTATGGTATGTATGGAGTAGAGAATCTTGCTGGTATTCCAGGATCTGTTGGGGGCGCGATTGTGCAAAACATTGGTGCGTATGGAACAGAAATATCATCCGTGTTTGTTTCTGCAGATTGTATTGACCGTGCAAGCGGAGAGTCGGAGACTATTTATTGTAAAGATGCGCATTTCTCATACCGCACGAGCTTCTTTAAAACACATCCTGAAAAAATAATTTTACGTATCACATTGCACCTTTCGCGTGGCACAACCGCACGTACAGAGTACCCAGACCTCACTGTTCTTAAGGATGCTGGAGCATCGCTTGCTTCTCCACGAGAAATTGCACAAGCTGTTCGCGGTATCCGTGCGAAGAAATTTCCTGATATTTCTAAAGAGGGTACGGCAGGGTCATTTTTCAAAAACCCTATCCTTCCTCGTGAGCAGGTAGAGGCGCTCCAGAAACAGTTTACAGGGCTCCCTTCATATCCATATGAAGACAAATTTAAAATCCCCCTTGCGTGGATACTCGATCGCGCCCTAGGACTCAAGGGATACGCACGAGGAAATGTCCGCCTCTATGAACATCAACCACTCGTGCTTGTCACCAGCACAGGAGCTAACTCAGATGATGTTGAGACACTTGCGTGCGATGTAGAGCAACGCGTGTTTGAAAAAACAGGTATGAGCGTTGAGCGAGAAGTAGAATCTTTTGGAACCAAGAAATAATTTTTAGAAAGTCCGACGTTTCAGTCGGACTCCGATTGCTTTGCGCGTCGGAGTTATCCACACATACGCTGTTCGGTGCACACAAAAAATTTTTTCCACGCAATAATGATGAGTAGAAACATTTGTGCAATTTTTTTCCGCACAAATGATTCGAAAAGATTTATTAATAATTACTTCTACCATGGCAGCAAAAAAGAAGGCAAAGAAGAAAGTAGCAAAGAAGACAACAAAGAAGAAGGCAGCAAAGAAGCGTTAAGCTTCAAGAAAACCGTCCCGCTTTTAGCGGGACGGTTTTCTGTTATACTGAGCACTAATGTTTGGCCTCGAAAAGCTATTCTCCAAGAACCAGTCGGCAGCGATACTTAAGTCCGCAGGGCCCATAGTTGCTCGGGTGCACCAGCTTGCACCAGAGCTTCAGGGTCTTACTGACGAGGAGCTCCGACTACGTTTCCAGGAGATGCGAGCCATCGCTCTCTCAAAAGGCGGCCCAGAAGAGAAAGATATTCCTTATGTTTTTGCGTCTGTACAAGAGGCATCGCGCCGCGTACTGAAACAGTCCCATTTCGACGTTCAGCTCATAGGAGGGTTCGCTCTCCTTAAGGGGAAGGTTGCCGAGATGCGCACAGGAGAGGGGAAGACGCTCGTCGCAACCCTTCCGGCATCCTTCCACGCTCTCGCAGGGAAGGGGGTACACGTGGTGACGGTGAACGACCACTTGGCACGTCGTGACGGAACGTGGATGGGGCAGGTATATTATTTCCTCGGGCTTTCGGTAGGCATCGTTACCTCGACGGGTTCGTATCTCTATGACCCTGCATATGTAGAAAACAAGTCAGTACCAGAATCCGACGCAATACGAGACGTGGCAGGTGCATTCAGGGTGTTCTACGACTACTTGCGTCCCGTAGAGAAGCACGTTGCGTACGCGGCAGACATTACGTATGTGACAAATAATGAACTCGGGTTTGACTATCTACGTGACCACACAGCATATGCCTCCTCTCAGGTGGTTCAGCGTGGGCACTCGTACGCGATTATTGACGAAGCTGACTCTATTTTGATAGACGAGGCGCGTACTCCACTCATTATCTCTGGCCCTGCTCCCGACGCCCAGATGCTCTATGAGCAGTTTGCTGAGATCGCAACGACGCTCCACGAAGGAGAGGATTATACTGTGGACGAAAAACAGAAGGCAGTACAGGTAAGCGAGGGAGGGATTCGTAAGGTTGAGAAAGCTCTTGGTCTTGAGAATTTGTATACCGAAGGAGGTATGAAATACGCACACCACTTAGAAACTGCCGTTCGAGCGAAAGCGCTCTTTCATAAGGACAAGGAATATGTCGTGCGAGACAATGAAATTGTTATTGTTGATGAATTTACCGGCAGATTCCAACCAGGGCGTAGATGGTCAGAAGGATTGCATCAAGCTATTGAGGCGAAAGAGGGTGTGCGCGTACACGCAGAGACACGCACTTACGCAAGCGTTACGTTTCAAAATCTTTTCCGCATGTATGAACGTCTTGCAGGAATGACCGGCACGGCACTCTCTTCTGAAGAGGAGTTTTATACCGTGTACGGCATGGAGGTGGTAGTGATCCCGACCCATAATCCGATACAGAGAAAGGACTATGACGACCTTATTTTCCAGACTGCTCGTGGTAAGTATAAGGCCGTCGCACGAGCCGTAAAGGAACATTATCTGCTGGGTCAGCCAGTATTAGTTGGCACCGTTTCTATTGAGGACAACGAGATGGTAAGTACTTATCTTACCGAAGAAGGCATCCCGCACGAAGTGTTGAACGCAAAGAATCATGAGCGCGAAGGCGAAATTATTGCCGAAGCCGGCAAGATAGGGCGAGTCACCGTGGCGACAAACCTGGCAGGACGCGGTGTCGATATTAAGCTTGGCGGCGCGTTCGCGAGCGAAGAGAGTCGCAAAGAAGTTATTGAGAAAGGAGGGTTATTTGTCCTTGGTACCGAGCGACACGATGCGCGCCGTATAGACAACCAGCTTCGCGGGCGTTCAGGGCGTCAGGGGGACCCAGGCGAGACGCGTTTCTTCGTGTCGCTTGAGGATAAGCTCATGCGCGTCTTTGCATCCGAGACTTTGAAGAATGTGATGGGACGTTTCGGCATCCCGGAAGATGAGCCGATTGAAAGCTCTATGATAACGCGCGCGCTCGAGACGGCCCAGGGGCGTATAGAGGGCTTCAACTTTGACGCTCGTAAACAAGTTCTTGCCTATGATGACGTAATGAACACGCAACGCATATCTATTTATACGAGGAGGAGCTCAATACTTCTTGGAGACTCTAAAGAGATTGTTACTCAAACGAGAGAGCTTGTTGGTGAGGATGCCGACACATTTCTTACTAAGGAAGAATTGAGCGCAGAATATATAACAAATGTGCAGAGACTTCTTTTGCAGACGATAGATACGTTTTGGCTGGAGCATCTTGAAACCATGGATTATTTGCGTCGATCAGTTTCTCTGCGCGCGTACGGACAGCGCGACCCACTTATTGAATACCGAAGAGAAGGGCTTATTCGGTATCGTCTTCTTGAGGAGAGTATACGTAATAACGTTGCGGAGGCGCTCCCCAAATTGTCGCACACCATCGATTCCGCAACTCTTGAGCGAGAACAGAGGGAAGCAGAAAAGATTCGCGCGTCATTTATTACTGCAGGAAAAGAGGAATCGTCTGCAACGTCTCTCAAGAGGGGAGTGAGTTACGGGCGCAACGATTTGGTTACAATTGCGAAAGGGGAAGAGACGCAGACACTCAAATTCAAGAAGGCTGAGGCGTTTCTCGCCGAAGGTTGGAGTATTGTGGTAGGGTAACTACAATGGCATTTGTTGATGAAGTTAGGATCTACGCCCAGTCTGGAGACGGGGGAGATGGTGTTGTCCGTTGGCTCCGCACAAAGGAGAATGCAAAAGGTGGGCCTTCTGGAGGCGACGGCGGTCGTGGTGGGGATATTATTCTCGTTGGCGTGCGCGACTTAGCAGCGCTCGCACAGTATCGCTTTGAAAAGAATTTTCTTGCAGAAAACGGTGGCGCAGGGAAAAGCGAGCTGAAGAAAGGTCTTGCTGGGAATGACCTCTTCTTGAAAGTTCCTGTAGGCACTCTTGTGAGGGATGTAGATACAGGTGAAGAACATGAGATTACGAAAGAGGATGAGCAGATAATCCTCTTCAAAGGTGGACACGGCGGGTTGGGGAACGCACGTTTCAAGAGCTCTACAAACCAGAATCCATTCCAACAGACGTCCGGGAAGAAAGGGAAGGGGTCTGAGCTAGAACTAACACTTAAGATTATTGCTGATGTGGGAATTATCGGCCTCCCGAACGCAGGGAAATCATCTCTCTTAAATGCGCTCACTAATTCAAAATCAAGGATTGGTGCATACCCATTTACCACACTTGAGCCACATCTTGGCGAGTTCCACGGATTCATACTTGCAGATATTCCAGGCCTTATAGAAGGCGCTTCGTTAGGAAAAGGTCTCGGCACGAAATTTCTTCGTCACGTAGAGAGGACTGGTCTTCTATTGCACTTGGTGTCAGCAGAGGAGGAAGACCCAGTCTCATCCTACAAAAAGGTGCGTACAGAGCTTGAGGCCTTCGGACACGGACTCTCGGACAAACGAGAAATCATCGTCTTATCTAAGACAGATCTAGTTACCGAAGCTGTACGCAAGGCACACGAAGCTAAGCTTGCAGAAAAGGTTGGGGCAGAGGTCTGGACGGTCTCAATAGAGGACCTTGATTCTATAAAATCCATCTCTCAACGGCTTTCCAAAATCCTTAGTGGGAAGTAATATTTAACTATGTATCGCCCCACAATTGGGCTTGAGGTGCACGCCGAGTTACACACAAGAACAAAGATGTTTTGTCAGTGTGCAAATGATCCAGACGAGACGCGTCCAAATGTGAACGTTTGCCCAGTGTGTCTTGCTCATCCTGGCACTCTTCCTGTCATCAATAAGGACGCTGTACAACACATTCTTCGTATAGGGGTGGCGGTAGGCGGAGAGTTAGTGGATAAAACCGAGTTCGACCGTAAGAGCTATTTTTATCCAGATATCCCAAAGGGCTATCAGATTAGCCAATACGAAAAACCATTTGTGCGCGGAGGCGCTCTCGCTGGTGTGGCGCTGACGCGTGTCCACCTCGAAGAGGACACGGCCCGATCCTCGCATGTGCCTTCGCAGGCAGGTGCGACAGGGAAAAGTCTTGTTGACTTCAACCGCGCTGGGATACCTCTTATGGAGCTTGTAACCGAACCTGTAATACACGACGCAGAGACGGCAGGACGCTTTGCTCGCGAGCTCCAGCTTCTACTGCGCACGCTTGGGGCAGGGGAGGCAAACCTTGAGAAGGGTGAAATGCGCATTGAGGCAAATATTTCTGTATCAAAGGAAGAGGGTGTGTTTGGAACGAAAGTAGAGGTGAAGAATATAAACTCTTTCCGCTCAGTTGAGCGGACGATCGCATACGAGATCAAGCGCCAGACTGAGATTCTTGAGAAGGGGGAGAAGGTAGTGCAGGCCACTCGAGGGTGGGATGAGGGGAAGCAAGAAACGTTCCATCAGCGCCTCAAGGAAGGAAGCGCTGATTATCGGTATTTTCCTGAACCAGACCTGCCTAAGCTCGTCATCTCTAGGATAAAAGAATTTTCTCTTGAGCACTTGAGGGTGTCTCTCCCAGAGCTTCCGTGGGAACGCAGGGAACGTTATGCAAATCTTGGATTAAAGTCAGCAGATATTGAAGTTATTATTTCTTCCACTGAGCGCACAACATTTTTTGACGCGTTCATCGAGAGTGTCAAGCATAACAAAGAGCACATTGCACTTGCCGCTAATTTCTTCATATCGGATCTCGCCGGAGAAGTTGGTGAGGTAAGTGTGCCCGCTTTTGCACAATTGATTAAAATGTTTGCAGATGCCGATCTCTCGTCTAGAGGAGCAAAAGACGTTCTTTCTATCCTTTCTGTTGAGGGCGGTGACCCTAAAGTTATTGCCAAGGAGCAGGGGCTTATGCAGATACACGACACCGCCACACTTGTGGAGTCGATCAGCACAGTTCTTCTTCAGGAAGAGAAGGCAGTCGCGGAGTATAGGGCAGGTAAGCAGGCAGCGCTACAGTACCTTCTTGGTAAGTCTATGAAGGCAAGTAATGGGGCAGGGAACCCAGAGGAGCTCAAGAAGATTTTGATAGAAAAACTGGGGTAAACGAGGTTTGTGCACAGCACTTCCAAACGAGGCGAGATATGCGTATACTATAGCCATGGATGAGCTCGTCATTGAAGATAAGAAATACCTATCTACGAAAAAAGCCGCTCAAAAGACAGGTTACGCAAAGGACTATGTAGGGCAGCTCTGTCGTGAAGGGAGGGTTCCTGCGCGATTGGTAGGAAGGAGTTGGTACGTGCTTGAGTCAGCGCTCGCTGATCACCGCTTTGGGGCAAGCGAAGAGGTGCCAGAGAGTAAGGTAGAAGTTGAGGTTGAAACAAAGCGTGAGGAAGCTGTGGCGCCAAAAGAGTATGTACGTTACCAAGCAGACGATGCAGAGACGATAGAAACAATTCCAGATACGAAAACCCCAGAAGCAAAAGCTCCAGAACAGCCGAATATTCAGGAAGTCTGGGAGGCCTGGTTTGAACGTGTTGCACAGCAAAGCACTATCACAACAGAAAATGAAAGTGCTGGCGATACAAGCGTCGCTGAGACAGAAGATGTGGCTCCTGAGGACATTCAAGAAGAAGAGTTAGAGGAGATCGATAGAGAGGCAGAGAAGGTGGCTATTCACGTAAAGCCGACTGAGGAGCCCGTACAGGTCGCCTATACGGTCAAAAATATTAGGGTGCCTGTTTCTAAGCTCCATACAGAAGAGTCAGCTATGGGGCGTAGGCGAGGTTTGGGAGTGCCAATACCACTTGCATTAAACATAGGTGCAGGCGTAATTGCCACCTTTTTGCTTATAAGCTTGGTTCTTAGTACTGGCGTTTTTGATAAAACACTCATCTCGTTTGGACGAGACTCATTTATAGCAGGTGTATCTGTCTACAAAAAATAGTTTATATAAAAGTATTTCTCGTCTCGTTTGATTAGGTTCTACAGAAGAGGCCTGTAAGCCTCAAAATGATCCTTTTCAGCTATAGATACCTGCTATTTGTGCGAACAAGTGAGTCACCGAGATTGTTTTTGTTTGATCGCAAGACAGTGTTTTCTATAAACTAAAGACAGCCAAAGTTGTCCACACAAGACACTACGCAATACCCGAAATAACAAGGTATTATTAAGTTAAATCTGCTATCCGAAATGAACTTTGAACCTGAAAACTTGATACCGACTAAAGAGGCCGCAGACCTCTCAGGCTATGCGCAAGACTATATTGCGCGACTTGCACGTGAAGGAAAGATACGAGGAAAAATGTTGGGTGGTATTTGGTTTGTTGAGAGAGAATCGCTCTTTACATTCTTCAAGCAACAAGATCTACAAAAGATACATCGCCTCAAGGAGCTCTCTCTCCAAAGAGCTCACGAGTATCAGAGAAATATTTCAAATCCATATTACACAACGAAAACAGCACCTTCGTCTGCTGTAGCCTCCACACACACGATCGCACCAAGCTCCGCATTCTCTTCTGTACTAGCGCTTATTCTTGCAGTCGGTACGCTCGGGCTCAGTGCCGTGGGTGCACAGAGCTCGTTTATCCCGAATGTTACAGAGCGAGTCCTTGCTGTTGCCGAAGAGGCGTCATTTGGATTTGAAGAGATCGTGCGTGATATCTCACAAAACATCGCTAGAGACTTTTCTAATACAGAAAAAAAGATGGGTGCATTTCCTCTACAGGTCGCAAGTGCAAACAAAGAATTTTCTACAAACATTGTCTTCCCGCGATTTGATAATCCACGCGAAGTCGTAGCACACCTAAGCACCCAACAAGAAACAGAACACACACCGACTCGCATAACGAGATATATCTCTACAGACTATCCTCTTCGCGGACCAAACTACGCAAGTGGAGTATTATCCTCGATACGCGATCTCGGAGGATTCCTCGGAGAGACTGTGGCTGCTCTGCCCCACGTCGCAACAGGGTTCGGTGGTTCTACCGTGCACACGAGAGGTCTCGCTTCAGCGCTCCCCGCGCTCTCTACGGGAGAGAAGGTCGCTCTCAAGACGTATTGGTCTATTCAAGATCTCTTCACTCGAACTACAAACGCCCTTGCGGGGCTCTTCTCTTCTGCACCAACTATTGTTGTCGTCAAGAATATACAACCACCACCAGCTACTGTAGAAAAAAGTAATCCTCGCTCTATCACCCCTCTTCAGTCCTCTCCATCATTGACTACGTATAACACAACGGTTGTTCAGGGGGCGTCTGAAGACTTCGTCACCGCATCGTTCGCCGCACTCCGCTCAGAGCTTCTCACCAGCACCGCAAACCTTGTCCGGCCTGTCTCACAGCAACAAGTAACCAATATACAAACCATTCAGCAAATCGCGCGTATTGAGGATATTGCGAACCTTACCGTTCGCAACGGAACTTTCCGCGGAGGCACCTTCACCGGCATTTCCTCTATCGCTGCAGACTCCATCTCCCTCACCACGGCTCTCCCCGTATCAAGTGGAGGAACCGGTTCTACAACTCTCTCTGGTATCCTCCGAGGCAATGGCACAGACCAAATATCTACGCTCGTCATCGGCACGGGCCTCTCATTCGATGGGACAACGCTCACGGGGAGCGGAGGAGGAAGCGGAAATGTTGCTACGTCAACAAACGAAACTCAAGGAAGTCTTGCCTACTGGACAAGCACATCAGGGTCACCAGCATCACTTGGGAAAGTCGCAACCTCAACTGCTTCTCTCGGTCTCGGTCTCTCATACTCCGGCACCCTCGGCGCTCTCGTTGGTGGCGCATCTGGATCCCTCACCATCGCAACCTCCTCTCTCTACACCGGTACCACCGGACAGTTTCCATACTTCTCTGGCACCAACACCATCACGGCGACCTCATCACTC